>NZ_JBHVRX010000013.1:0-193359 GCF_042885515.1 Streptomyces sp. NPDC058052
CACGATCCACGGCCGCGACTGACGTTTCCCCACGGCTAGACCAACGACCAGCCGAACCGAAAGTCACATGATCAACAGCTTCTGTTAGGACCTCTAAGGCAACGAGCATGTGTCTTTCTCCTTGTAAGACGAGATGTGTGCACGGGCTAGTAGACGGGGCGTCTCCACCGCTCGTCTCGGACCTGCTGCTCGATTGCCGCTCTCCGCTGGGCGAATGCGTCAATACCCTCCCCAGCGTCTGGGTAGTGCCGCGCCCGGTATCCGTTCTCGGCGAAGTGCAGCGCCAGGCGGGCGCGTTCGGGAGAGACCAGCCGGGCGTCGAACGTCTCCGTCCATCCGCCCTGCGGCATCTGGGCTTTGGACAGGAACGGGACCCAGCTTTCACGCAAGACGGCTGTAGCGGGAGGCGTTCCGCATGCTTGGCACCCCGCGATGGTGCCGTGCCCTGGGAGCCCGGCCAGGTTGCGTGCCCCCATCCCTGCGGGCACCCATGCCCTGGTCTTCAGTTTATCTAGAACCATCCGCTCGATCGCCTCCGCGTCCCTTCCCGTGGGTACCGGCAGCGCCAGCAACAGCACCCAGTCCTTGCGCTCGTGTGATCGGATTCGCCGCTCCTGCGGCTGCATGCATGCACCGATCTGAACGGCGCCGAGTTCGGCATGGTGCATTGCGTAGACGGCGGCAGGAACCTCAGCCCTCAATCCCATGGAACTATCGCTACCAGCCGCCACTGACAGTGCACCCTTCCGTGACGACCGCTAGCGGCGCGATGTGGACACGACCGAGTATCGGTGTCGCTGAGTCCTGACAGACGACATCGTGAGGGGGTACCCACACGTTGATGGCGGACAGGTCCAGCCGCCCGTTCAGGCGATCCATTGCCTCGGCGGTGCGGACGGCGGCCAGCGCCTACGCCTCGGCGGCTTCCGCGGTGAGGTCGATGACATGTGCGAGGGAGCCGCTTCACCGCCGTCCGGCCGCCCTGGTCCTTCTCGCGGGCCAGCAGTGCGAGCGCGTCCTGGTGGACCGCCACTCCTGTGTCGGGGCCGGTCGTCTTCGGGGCTCCGCCTGGCTGCGCCGACGGGTCGGTGGGCGCGGCGCCCAGGATCGGAAAGATCGGACGTCCGTCACGCCGGCGTCCAAGGGCGTCAGGCGGTCGGGCAGCGGACGGACCACGGTGGCGTTCTCCAGCAGCAGCGCCCCTGCGCCGTAAGTTAGTCTAGCCGCTTCGAAAATCGCTCATGAGGGCCCGTGTCCGCAACCTAGGGTGCGGGCCATGACGAACACCCCTGACACCGCAAGGTGCAACGAGAACGACGGCTGCCGCTCCGACGAGGAGAGCCGGATCCCTGACGCCGCGTGGTGGAACAAGAACTACATGCCGGACGCCCGGACCCGGGACTTCGTGGACATGGCGATGGGCCAGGTCGAGGGGTGCCGCGACTACCTCGTTGCGGGTAAGGACATACCCGGCGTGCTGCGCGTCGCGTGCATCGAGTCGTTCTGGGTGAATGTGCGGCTCCTCGTGGAGTTCCTGGTGAAGCTCACCCACGACAGCCGGAACGCCGATGCCCGCGCCCTCGTGCCCGACTGGCAGAAGCCGACCGGCGACACCGCTGACCGGCTGCTCATGGACTGGAACACAGCCAGCGCGCACGTGATGCACTTCGCCAAGGAACGCGCGCCCGAGGACCTGGCCGACATCGACCCGATCACGGACGAGGACCTCCAGCGGGTCGCCCGCGATGTGCGCACCGTGTACGACCAGTTCTGCCAGACTGCGGACGCACGTCACTGATCGTCCGGCTTCGCCGGCAGCAGCGGCACCGGCGGCACGCCCGGGTCCGCCTCCGGCAGCCCCAGGTGCTCCCGCACGGCCGCGTGGTCGCCGGTTGCGTCCGCGAGGTGTGCCGCACGACCCGAAGGCGCGGCGCTGGATTCGCACGACCTCCTCGGCGGCGGACTCGATGGGATACCCCGCGTCCTGCACCATCCGCACACTGGTCTCCAGGCTCATGACCCCGCATGACACCCTGCTGACGACATCGGCCAGGACCGCCGTGCGGTCGGTCGGGGTGCGCGGGCCCCAGGCCAGGGATGCCGGCAGGGACTTCCCCACGGGACCGTGGCCGCGGGAAGGTGCACCTGGGATCTTGACGCGCCCCCGCACACTTTCTTCACTACAGCGTCGGGCTTGTGCGGAAACAAATCCGCACGCGCCTGACGTTGTTGATCTCCTAACCGAGGAGGGGAAGGTGTCGAGCCTGAGGCTGTTCCGCACGAGCACGACGAATAGCGGCGTGATCGAGGTCACGCCGCGTCTTGCTGAGGTCGAGGCAGATGTGCAGGGTCTCGTCGAAGCGCATATGGAGACGCTGCTGGGGGTCCGTTTCCTGGCGAGCGAGTACAGCACCGGGCCGGTCCACGGCGGCCGGATCGACTCGCTCGGGCTGGACGAGAACGGATCGCCGGTCATCGTCGAGTACAAGCGGGGCGTCGATGCCGGGGTCATCAACCAGGGCTTGTTCTATCTCAGCTGGCTGGTGGACCACCGCGCCGAGTTCGAGCACCTGGTCCGCGGCCGGCTCGGGGGAACGGCCGCCTCCCAGGTGCTGTGGAGCGGTCCGCGTCTGATCTGCATTGCCGGCGACTTCACCCGCTACGACGTGCACGCTGTGCGCGAGCACCGGCGCTCGATCGATCTGGTCCGCTACCGACTCTTCGGCAGCGACCTGCTCGGACTTGAGACCGTGGCGTCCGTCAGCGGCGGCATGCCGGTGGCCCGCCGGGCTCGCCGGCATGCCGCTGCTCGGGCGGCAGCCGATGACCAGGGCGCGTCGATGGTGGAGCTGGCGAGCGCGGTCGATGAGGCGTTGCTCGGGCTCGGGGACGGTGTGAACCGCGTCGAGCGCAAAACCTATCGGGCGTATCAGCGGCTGCGGAACTTCGCGTGCGTCTGCCCGCCGCAGCGGAGCAAGCTCCTGGTCTACCTGAAGGTCGACCCGAAGGACGTTGATCTCGTTCCGGGCTTCACCCGGGATGTGTCTGGTCTCGGTCACCACGGGACGGGTGATCTGGAGGTACAGCTCCGTACGTCGAGGGACGTGGAGCGGGCGCAGGATCTGTTCCGGGCGAGCTACGCGGGGGCGTGATCGGCTGCCGGTCTATTGGCCGTGAGCGCTTCGCGGGTGGTCTCTGGTCGTGCGGAGATGCCTTTCGATGGACGGGCAGGGCGTGGCGGTGGACACCAATGATCTGCGGGATCGCCGGTTTGGCCAACCGGCGATCCCGCCCTATGTTCCCCTGCACCGATTTCGGTGCGTCTGGCCGTGTAAGGAGTTCGTCGCCCCTGACCGACCAGGTCTGCGAGGTGATCTGGAACGTCTGGGGCCACGGAAACCCTGTGGCACTCCCGCAGCGCACCCCACATCTCCGCCGCCTACGCCTTGGGACGGATTGAACGGACGCGAGAGTGCACCGACCGATCCCGCACCACCCTGGCCGGATGTGCGTCGCCGCCGGCGGTGCGGACAGACGCTCCGTATATGTGTCCGAATCGCGCTCTACTGCCATCTGCCGGACGCGGGTTAACTCGTTCCTTCGCCCGGAACCGGGTGGTAGTGGCCGAGAGGAGAGCGTCGATGGCAGACAGGGCGTCCACACAGACGTCGGGGACCAGCCCCGCGCTTCTGATCGCGGTGGAAGAGCTGGCGACCGCGCACGACCGTAGCGAGTCCGAGCGGTCCGACATCACCAGCTCGCAGAACAGCGCGGGCGACGACGGTGAGAACCGTGACCTGAACCTCCCGAAGGAGTAAGGGAATCCATGGAGCACCGGCTCGTCACCCACATCGAGAAAGCTCTCGGCTGGGACGGGCCGGGCTCCGTGGGAGCCGCGTTCGCGCGCGGCCGTCTCACGGACCCGGACCTGCCTGCACGCCTGCTGACCCCGCACAAACTGCTGGACCTGATCAAGCGCCGGCACCTGACCAACCCGCAACTGCGTTGCTACGCCGAGGGCGAGGAGATCCACCCGTCCACGTTCCTGTCCACCAACGTCAACCGGCGCAAACAGCCCGTGAGCCAGGCCGACATGGCGGCCCTCGGCCGCATCCTCAACGAGGGCGGCACCGTGGTGCTGGACCACGTGGACTTCTTCGACCCGACGCTAGAAGTCGCCTGCCGGGCCCTGGGCTGGTGGTCGGGCGAGCTGGCCTCCGCCAACGCCTACCTCGCGGTCGGCGACACCGACGGATTTCATCTGCATTGGGATGACCACGAGGTCATCGCCGTGCAGTTGTCCGGCGAGAAGTCGTGGGAGGTCCGCGGTCCGTCCCGGCCGGCGCCGATGTACCGCGACGCGGAACGCAACCGCACCCCCTCCGAGGAGGTGCTGTGGAAGGGCACGATGCGAGCTGGGGACGTCATGCACATCCCCCGCGGTTTCTGGCACACAGCCACCCGACTCGGCTCCGGCGGCGACGGCCACTCGCTACACGTGACGTTCGGGTTCACCAAGCGGACCGGGGTTACATGGGTCAACTTCCTCTCCGACGCAGCTCGCGCCGATGAGGTGTTCCGCCGCGACCTGGAAGGCGCCGGGGAAACCGGGCCCAAGGCGCTGGCGGACAGGCTCAGCACGCTGGCCGCCGCCCACAGCCCCGAGCGGTACCTGGACGAACTGCGCTCCAGCACCCCGCCCGCACGTCACATGCCCCACGTGGCCGCCTTCGGCCAGCCCGACGGCGTCGTGGCCGTCACCGAGTTCGCCCCCTGCATCATCCGGTCCGGTGACACGGTCCAGGTCCGGGGCGGCGGCAAGCGACTGACCCTCCACGAGCGTGCGGAAGCGGGCCTCCGCACGCTCCTGTCGGGTCACCCGGTCTACCTCGACGGCGCCGACGAGGACACCACCACCCTGGCCGACCTGCTGATCACGGAGGGACTGTGCGAACCACTGACGGAGACGTCGTCCTCGGGCTATACCGGTCTGGTCACGCCCGTGACGTACTCGAAGCAGCCGCCGGCCTCGGCGTAACACGCCTCGACACCGCCTCGAACTACCTACGCCATCGCTCCCACGAGGTACTGAACGCGGTGGCGGGCGACATCCTGCCGAGGTTCTCGGTCTCTACCAAGGTCGGGTACTTCCCCGGGGAACACTCCCTCGCCCCTGCCCGGCTGCGTGCCGCAGTTGAGCGGGCCGCGAAGGATTTGGGGCGGGAACCGGAGGTGGTACTCCTCCACAACCCCGAGCACTCCCGCCCCGACGCTGAGGCGCTGGCACGGGCGTGCGCGGTCCTGGCTGACGCCGTACGAGCGGGACTGTGTGGCGGGTGGGGGGTATCGAGCTGGGACCCGCGTCCACTCGTGGACCTCGACGCGCCTCGTCCTGACGTCCTCATGGTCCGGGCGGGACTACTGGTGGGCGCCGACCTCCTCGACGCGGCCGAGGCACTGGTGAGGCGGTGGAGACCGGCGCAGGTATGGGGCATGAGCCCCTTCGGCGGCAGCACGACTGAGGCGGCGTGGGAGAAGTTCGATCCGCGGATCTTCCTGCGGGACTCCGAGCCGGTCACACCGGTCCAGGCCGTCTACCGCTCCGCCTTCCGACTGCCCCCGGTCGACGCGGTTGCGGTCGGTACGGACAACACCGACCACCTGCGCGAGCTGGTCGACGCCCTGGCGTACGAGGTCGACGACCAGGTCGTCCGGGAGTACAGGCGGCTCCTCCGGGCCCGTCGTCAGCAGTGCGTCTGAAGTTCCACCATCACTTGCTCCGCCGTCTGCCGGGCGGCCCCCAGCCGGGGGTCGTCCGGGTCGGCGTAGGGGCCGAGGATCTTGGCAGCGACGAACAGCGTCATGAGCCGGCCGTCCCGACTCTCCAGATCGTCACGCCGCTCGCTTCGGACTCGGTCGGCGAGGGACGGGACGGCGAGGGACGCCCCCCACAGGTTCGCCGCGTCCAGGCCGCGCGGGGCCATGCCCCAGTCCTCCCAGTCGAATACGCAGAACACCGGTGCTGTCACGTTCGCCCAGTTGAGGTCCGCGTGGGCCGGACGCCACTCACCCAAGCACGTATCGACGCCGGGGAAGACATCGAGGATCGTCCCCGTGACAAGGTCCTGCGTCAGGGTCTCGGTGTCCGGCGTCGCGATCCGGTTGGTGCGCTGCGAACCGAGAGCATCCAGGGAGGCGTTCAACGCGGCCCACCACTCCTCGGACAGCTGAGGCTCCTTTGTCAGCACGGCG
This sequence comes from Streptomyces sp. NPDC058052, assembly GCF_042885515.1. Lineage (NCBI taxonomy): Bacteria > Bacillati > Actinomycetota > Actinomycetes > Kitasatosporales > Streptomycetaceae > Streptomyces > Streptomyces sp. NPDC058052. The sequence goes on from NZ_JBHVRX010000013.1 coordinate 6,253, forward strand.
CTGCCCACCGGCACCCCGGGCAGCAGCTCCGTCTCGTCCGCCCGCCACATCACCGGCTCTGCCTCGTCCCGCCATCCCACCCCAGCGAGCCAAGCCGGCTTAGCGACCTCGGACAGCGCCTCCGCGGACGCGGTACCGTCTCCGCCCTGGACCCCGATCCGGTCCAGCCCGCGTCGCTCGACACGAACCCATGTTCCACGGTCCGTACGCGCCCCCACCGACCGGCGCTTACGCACCATGGTCTCGCGGTCCAGACTCGTCCCCAGCGACCGTTCGACACGGTCTAGTACGGCTTCCACCGGCTCTTTACGCAGATCCACCGAACGCAGCGTCATGCGCCCGAACGTACCTCAGATGCTGGAGTGGGCATCCCCGAGGACGCGTCGCCTGCCTGCGAGCTGGGCGGCAAGCAGACTCCAGCGGGAACGGTGCCAGCGGTGTCTCCGTCAGCCCAGACCTACTGGTCCCGCTCTTCAGCCGGGGACGGCCTTCGGTGCCGGCCTCGGCCCTTGCCGAGTGGGGGACGGTCCCACTCGGCGGGCTTCTTTTCTGCGGGCGGAGGCGGATACAGCAGGGCCTGGGCGGCGGCTAGATTCTCGACGACGCCGACCACCGTCCACTCTGTGCCGTTCCACTCCTCGATCGCTCTCGGGGTGCCCGGGGCGACGTGGGTCCCGCGGTGGGGGCCACCGCCGAGCGGCACAGCCGCCGCTTGCCCCTCGAGGCATCCTGGCGCGCGGCACGTCGGCGCGCCTACTCCTCCAGCGGTTCGTCATCCTGCATCCGAGCATCGTGGCCGAAAGGCGGTCCGGGCCGCCACCCGGTCACCCGAGCAGGTGATGAGCGAAGGGGGCGGTGCAGGAGCGGCACACGGGATGACCGTGCCGGCGTATGCCGAGGAGCTGTGAGGGGCGCCGAGTTGGCGAAGTCGCCGACTGGGAGCTGTCCGGCCGATCATGGTCCCAGCTACTGGAGCATGGCGGGGGCTGCAGCTCGTCGAGGGCATGGGCGGCCCACGATGCCGTGTGCCAGGGTGACGGTATGGATTGGCAGTCTGAGAGCCCGGAACTCTGGGCGTTCCTGGAGTCCCTGCACCGCGGCGACATCCTGTCCGGCACCGTCGCGGCGATCGAACGGTTCGGGGTCTTCGTGGCCCTGGACGACGGGCCTGCCCATCCGATCTTCCCCGGTGTCGGGTTCATAGGCATCCCCGAGCTGTCCTGGCGGCACATCGACGCTCCCACCGATGTTGTTCAGGTAGGCCAGCGTGTCTCGTGCGAGTTCCTCCAGTTCGACACCTACAACCTGGAGGCCAGACTGTCCTTGAAGGCACTGGAGCCCGACCCCCTCCAGGCTTTCGCCAACCGCACAGCGGTGGGCCAGGAACTCCGCGGGACGGTTGAGAAGGTGCTTCCCTTCGGCATCTTCGTCGATCTCGGGGACGGGATTGTCGGGCTGGTCCCTTTCAGAGAAGTCCACGGCCGCCCTGCGGTGAGTCCGGTGGAAGACTTCGAGGTCGGAGAGGAGATCGCCGTCGTCGTCACGGAAATCGAGCTGCCAACCCGCCGGGTCTTCCTCTCCAGGCCGGAGGGTGGCCGGTACGAAGGTGTCGTGCCGGCCACGTGACGGCCGGCGTGCCCAAGCCGTTGATGTGCACATGGGGCGCGGTGATCAGCAGCAAGGGTCAGTCGCATGCTCCGCCGGATCAGTCCCAGTCTCCTGAGAATCCGAAGATTCCCAGGTGAGTCAGCCTGTCGCCGGAATAGAGGACGACGTAGCAACCGGTCCACCGCATCTGACACTCTCCGAGCAGGCTTTGCTCGAGCTCCTCATGGCTCGCACTCCCGTCACCTGCTCTGTGACCTCGGTGAGGGTGATTCGCGGGCTCACTAGGGTGCGGGCGTCTCGTCGCCGTATTGGGCGGCGATCGCCGCGACCTGTTCGGGGGTCAGCTTAGCGGCGACCGAGTCGGCGAACTCGTGCACGAGCGCGGCGAGGGCGGTGCCCTCCAGGGCCTCCTCGGCATCCACTTCGCCGCGGGCGATCGCCATGAGAGTGGGGAGCAGCGTCAGCGTGTCGTCCTCCGCCAGGGCCCCCGCGCCGCCGTGGGCGGTCCGGAACATCCGGATGAGAGGCGTGAAGAGGTCGATGTTCTCCAGGGCGTCCTCGGTGTCGAGAGAGAGCTCAAGGGCTCTGTCCACTGTGGCGATCAGGTCGGCCGCCTGGGCCTCGGTGACGTCGGCCGGTTTGAGGAGGTGGCCGGTGTGCTTGTAGTCCACGTACAGGCCCCGGAACTTGTTCTTGTTCGTCCGGCGCGCGTCGCGGTCAGCGCGCTTGTAGATCTCCATCCAGTCGGCGGTGGCGGAGTCCTCGACCATGCGCACGACGAGGAACCCGAGGAACGACTTGGCCTCGTGGCTGGCGAACCGCTTCGGGAAGGCGTCCACCTCCGCCTGCCGCACGTAATCGGGCATCGGCAGGATGGAAGTGCACAGCGCCGCCTTTCCCACCTCTTCGAGGGCGAGGGCGGCGTTGGCGTAGGCGACGGACCAGATCTTCGCGTCGAGAATCAGGCGGGCGGCGCGCAGGAGTTCGCGGGCATGCTTGAGCGCTTCACGCCCGACGTCTACGAGGAGCCGGTCCAGGAGGTCCGGATCGCTTGGCAGGGTCGGCATTAGATCACTGTGGCAGGGGTTGTTGTTGAGCGCACCGGGTTTCCCGCGGCTGGTCCGTCAGACAGAGCGGGCTCTGCGAGGGGCAGGTCAGCGGCCAGCGCCTCGGGCTCGAGTATTCAGCTACTCGGCGTACCTCCGGTCGATCCGGTCCCGCACCTGGCGCAGCCGCGCCAGGTCGCTCAGCCTCGCCCCGCCGCTACTCGGGCGGGCCGTACGTGATCTCCAGCGAATGCTCCTCCAGGCTGCGGAGCGTCAGCTGGTCGTCGCGGACCTCGTTGAGCAGGAAGAGCTCCCGGGTCCGACACTCATCGCACAGGCTGACGACGGCGAACGGCCAGAGGTCGACCGGAGCCCCGTACGGGGCACTGTCCACGTAGATGCGGTCGGGCCGCAGCGGCTGGGTGCTCGACCGCTCGAACGGCTCCCAGCTCGGATGGCTGCCCCTCAGCCGGAGCCCGACTATCCGGTACGAGCCCTCGTCGAGGTACTCGCACCGCTCCACCCAGTCCCAGTGCGTCCCGGAGAGCCAGCTGACCGCACTGATCGCCCGCACGATGTGAGGTTCCAGCCGCTCGACGTCCTCCGCCAGTTGGTGGCTGGCGCGGACGCCGTGCGCGTGGTGCGAGGTGTTCCTGAAGTCCTTGATGTGGCCCAGGAGGGCGCGTGCGTTGCCCCGGTCGCGCACGGTGGCGAGCTGCTGGATGCGGGGCGCGATTCCCTCGGCCTCCATTCGGTCGAGGATCCAGAGCCAGGTGCCGAAGGTGGCGCCGGTCCGGAACTGCTTGCGCAGGTTCCGGGAGAAGCCGTTCGACGCGGCGAGCTCGGTGAGCGCCAGCACGCCTAGCACCCGGGCCAGGCCCTCGCCCAGCTTGAGCAGTCCGTCCTTCCGCTCCGCCGGGTGTGTGCTGACCCGGTACCGACGGGACAGCGCGGCGGCGTGGTACGGAAAGCTCCACTCGGCACGCGAGATCGGGTCGTCCAGCGGCCGCACGAGTTCGCCGATCAGGCCGGCCTCGTGGGCGGCGAACCTGATCTCGTTCCGAACCCCCTGGACGTCCCGCTCGCCGCTGCCGAAGACGTTGGGCAGGATTCCCGACATCGTGGTCCGCAGTGCGCGTCGCCCTTCCTGCACGGTCTCCAGGAGGCTCTCCACCTCGCTGTCGGTCACCAGGTCGACGGGGACGTGCGTGTCCAGCAGATCGCGAGCGCTGGGGTACTGACCGTTGTCCTTGCGGGAGTTCAACCACTCGCAGAGCGCCTGGCCGCTGCCGCGGAGCGGCTGCAGCACGAAGAGCGAGGTCGCCGCCTCGCCGAAGCCCTGCGGCAGCAGGCGCCAGTTCCCCGGCCGTCCGACCAGCATGCCGCCCGAGCACAGAGTCAGCACCACCCCGCCCTCCGGGGCGTCGGGGAGCTCAACGGCCGAGTCCGCCTCGTGGAGGTCCTGGGCGCGCAGGTGCTTGGGCCGGTCCGCGCCGTCCTCCTGCTCCTCGCCGCGCTGCGGCGGGTGAACCCGGGTGGTCTCCAACCGAACAATGCTGCGCAACAGTTCGAATTGGCCGTCGAGTTCCGGTCGGTAGAAGAGCGTTGATGGGATCTCGCAACCCACCCGCGTCCTGCTGTCGTCGATCCAGGCGTCCGGAGCGGTCGGGTGCACTTCACGTCGGAGATGGTCGCTCGGATCCACCTGCAGCGGCAGGTGGACGAACTCGCGCAGCTCGGGATCCGGCTCGTACGCCTCGCCGATCCGCTGCGGCTCTCCGTCGCCATCGCGCACGCCGACGGCCTTGCGGACCGCCGCCTCGAAGACCTTCCCGCGCGGCCAGCTCACGCCGGCCGAGGCGACCGCCCGGCGCAGCGCCGTGACGGCCTCCTGGCCCTTCGTCCACGTCGAGCCGACCAGCGGACGCAGGGCGGCCACCAGGGCAGCGGGATCACGGGTCTTCTGGATCACGCGCGATTCGGCGAGCCGAGTCAGGACCTCCTCGGACAGCTCGTACCTGAGCCGCAGCGGCTGATCGATCGTGACGCGCTGGTACATCAGTTCGTGGGCGGAGACCACGCGGACCCGGTCGTCCGGCTGCTGGGCGGGGTCGACGGACAAGGTGTCCAGGTAGAGCCCGGTGATCTCGGCGATCTGGTCCGACGTGATGTATTTGCGCTTAGAGCCGATGGAGCGACGCATCCGCTGCCACTGGTCCTGAGCGTTCAGCAGCAGCACCTGACCCCTGCGCTGTACCGGCTTGCGGTTGCTGAGGACCCACAGATAGGTGCCGATGCCGGTGTTGGGGAAGAGTTGGTCGGGCAGCGCGACCACGGCCTCGAGCCAGTCGTTCTCCACGATCCACCGCCGGATGTCCGATTCGCCGGACCCCGCGCCCCCGACGTACATCGGGGAGCCGTTGAAGATGACCGCTATTCGGCTGCCGCCCTCGCCCGAGGCGCTCACCGGCTTCATCTTCGCCAGCATGTGCTGCAGGAAGAGCAGTGAGCCGTCGTTGATCCGGGGAAGACCGGCCCCGAAGCGGCCCGCGAAACCGAGCTGCTCGTGCTCCGACCGGACCGCGTACTCGCTCTTCTTCCACTCGACGCCGAACGGCGGATTGGCGAGGAGGTAGTCGAAGGCGGTTCCCTGGTGCCCATCCTCGGCGAAGACGTTCCCGAAGGCGATCGTCGAGGCCCGGCGGCCACTGGTCATCATGGTGGCACGGGAGATCGCCCATGACTCCCGGTTGATCTCCTGGCCGTACAGCGTGACGTCCGCCTTGGGATTCATCGACGCGATGTACGAGGCAGCCTCGGTCAGCAGGCCAGCCGTCCCGCAGGCCGGATCCAGGATGGTGCGGACGGCATGCGGCGACGTTAGGAGGTCCGAGTCGGCGGAGACGAGGAAGCCAGCCATCAGGTGGGCGACGTCCCGGGGAGTGTAGTGCTCCCCGCTCGACTCGTTGCCGCTCTCCGCGAACCGCCGGACGAGTTCCTCGAAGAGGTTCTCCATGTGGTCGTCGGTGATCATCTGCCCCAGGTCGATCGAGGCGAACTGTGCGACGACGTGGTAGAGGAGTCGGGCCTGGTGAAGGCGGGTGACGGTCCGCTCGAACTCGAAGCCGTCCAGCAGTTCCCTGACGTTCCGGGAGTACCCGTCGACATGGGCCAGGAGCAACCGGTCGGCGTTCTCCGGATCGCTGAGCACACTCTCCATGGAGAACCGGCTGACGTTGTAGAAGGGCCAACCCGAGGCGGCCGTCAGGCGCCGCTCCAGCTCCTGCTCGCCGTCGGTCCGCTCGGCCTCGTCGAGCACCGCCTGCCGGCTCGGGGCCAGCAGGCAGTCCAGCCGGCGCAGCACCGTGAACGGCAGGATCACCCGCCCGTACTCGGAAGACTTGAAGTCGCCGCGCAGCAGGTCGGCCACCGACCAGACGAGCTTGGACAGATGCCCGGTGCCGTCACTCATGCTGTCCTCCGTAGGCCGGTGCCTTCCATGGGACTGATGATCCCATGGCGGGCGGCCGGGCCGGGCCCACGAGGCGTACGGGACGCCGACATGCCGGTGACGGTACCCGGAGACCTGGTTGCCGCCACCGTTGAATCAGTAACCAATGCACGGGAGTTCTTCAGCCGGTTGATGGTCCGCTTGACTTCGTTGCGGCGCCGGCTATGAGCTGTGGGTCGACGGTGCCGGTGAGGGAGGGCAAGCGGTGAACGCCCCGCAACGGCGGCGGGCTGCGCTGACGGAAAGCTGGTAGCGCGCCTCGCTGGTGCTCTGGATACTTGCCTGGTGGCTAAACAGATTCCGTACTACGGCGAGCGTGTGGTCAAGGCCGACTCGGTCCTGGCGGACATGCACGAGGAGTACCGCGAGGAGTTCGGGCGTCCCGTGCACGGGAACGCGACTCGTCTCAACCACCTGCGTGGCCTGATCGTCGCCCAAGTCGTTGAGGTCGACATCGTGCTCAAGAGCGTTCTGCACAAGATCGAGCCGGGCATCCTGGCGACGAGATCCTGGTGGACGTCCGGCGCGCTGTACCACCAGACAAAGGGCAAGTTGTCGGCGGCCAAGGGCAGTAGCACTGCCGGGCACCTCAAGGTGATCAAGGACGCCGTCGAACGCCGGAACATGGCGGCGCACGGCTCCTTGGACGTCGTCGTCATGGTGGACAGGGTGCCCTGCCCCGGGTTCCCGGACTGTCCCGCGTGCTCTGAGGACGCCGCGTGCTCCGAACGGGACCTCCGAGGAGAGCAGTACGAGTACGCCTACCTGAACGGCAAGGGGGTGACGGAGGCCGACCTGATCGCGGATCTCGCGTTGCAGCAGGACGCGCTTCGGGCCGCCGTGCAGATCTGGATCGATCTGCACGAGTAAGCGCGCGGTGAGTCTGCAAGGTGCCTTCGTGTAAGACGATCAGCGCGTTCCAGTGCTGTGAGCGGCGTCGGAGACGAGGCCCCGCCGCTCGCGTGGAGGATGAGGCCGTGAGGTCAGCGGGTACCGTAGGGATTGCGCAATGACTTCGTGATCGTCTTCATCAAGTCGCTGACCAGCAATTATCACTGCTGAGGACAAGGGTCACCTGGCGAGCACAGCCAACGCAACCTTGATCCGCCGGACAGTGCCTATCGTTGGCCGAGACGATGTCCTCCGGAAGATCAACCGCATCATCGACCGTCGCGACTGACTCGCCTCTCGGCTGCACAGATGACGAACTCGGGGTCGCGTGCCCGCATGGCCAGGGGCAGGCCGGCGGCCCGGCGCGCTCGCCGGTACGTCAGCGCCCACCCCACGGTGTGCCGGACCGAGTCACCGGGGACGAGTTCCGCGCGCCACCACAGCCAGCCGATCATGTGCTTGCGGCCGTCGGTGCCGGGCGCTGCGAAGGCGACGGCTGCCTCGCCGGTCTTGAGTGCCAGGGCCTCGACCACGGAGCGGTTCTGGCCGAGGGCGATCAGGTCGCGGCGGACCTGCTCCCGTGCGGACTGCACGGCTCCCCGGATCACGCCTCGGGCGAAGCCCCAGACGATCAGGCCGGCGGCCGGGACCGAGATGGCGAGGAACACGGTCCACCCAGACGTCATCGGGGTGAACCGCCCAAGGGGACCTCGGCGACCGGCTCCCACGACATGCGCCACCCGCCGCTTCCCTCATCCTCCGTCCAGGTCACGGCGAGCAGGTGCACGCGGTCCACATACATCGGCGCTCGCCGCGGCACGACCTCGTTCCGCAGGCGCGAGTTGAGCCGGTCGGAGGAGCCGGTGCCATCGGCGTAGCCGAGCGAGATGTGCAGCCGGCCGCCCGAGTGCTGGAGTGCGGCCTCGCCCCGTGCCTTCCGGATCGCCGTACGGGTCGCCTCCCGCACCACCTCGGCTTCCGCCTCCGGCCACACGTCGAGAACGACCCCCGCGATGTTTGCCAGAGGGGGCCCTACCTTGGTCGTGAACGGCGCGACATCGGCGAGCTCCGCCCCCATGGCCTCGACGAGCAGCCGGAGCGCCGGCTCGTCATAGTCGGTGGCCGGGGTGTCCGCCAGCATCTCCACTGTCAGGTGCAGCAGCCCGGCATCGTCCCCGGTGCCCGGGAGCTGAGGGTCGATCGGGTACTCCGCCATCAACGGGACGCAGGACCGCGCGAGCGTCAGCAGTTCGTCATCGGCCCCTGGGCGAGGCAGTACGTAGACATGCAGTACCGGCATCCCGCTCGGCCACGGGCGGCCCTGAAAACGAGGAACGAACCGTTCCATCAATCCCCCTCGTATCGTGCTCCAGCGCGCTCGGACGAACGTCCATGCCCATCCATCCTGACCCGAGCCGATCACTCCGCGCAGCCGAACCGATCAGCACTACCCGCACCCAGTCTGCCCGGCCGGTGCCCCTGACGGCACGACGTTGCCCGTCACGCCCGCTGGCTCAGGGTCTCCTCAACCGAACTCGTGCCGGGCCTCTGCCATCACCGAGTGGATAGTGTCGCGCAGCATCACCAGCTCCATCAGACGCTCCTCGTGCTCCTTACGTCCCAGGCTCCCGTCGGCGGGCAGCGCCGACGTCGCCGTGATCACCGCCTTCAACGCCGCCTCGAACGACGTGACGCACTCCGGGTTCCTCTCCGTCCGCTCCCAGCGGGCGCAGCTCAGCAGTGCCTTGGCCAGGCGCTTGTAGCGACGGGTCTTCTCCAGGGCAGGTGGGCCCAGGATCTCGTCAAGATCAGTCATGGGGCCACCGTAGAGCGCTCCCGGGCCTGCTCTCAGGTGAATCCGGGTAGGGGACGCCTTCGCGCAACTACCCTGCTCCGAGGGGCCGTCAGCCGCGTCCCGCCGACGAGGAGGACCCCGACATCGTGGATACGTTCTTCACACCCCGCAAGATCTGGCCGGGCGGCGGGCCGTTCCCTCACTTCCTGGTGCTACTCGACCGCTACCCGGCGTATCGGGCCTTCGCCCGGGCGCACGTGTAGGCTCGCTTTTCCCGTGCCCCTTTCTCATTGACGATGGCCCTTGTCTGGCCCAAGGGACAACGTGTTGAGACGAACTCCTGTTTGATCGTTCACTCGTTTGACCTGCTCGTCGTGCGGGGCCGTGCCCGCGCCGTGGGGAACTGGCCGGCCGCGACAAGTCTGGGCTGATTTCGGGTCCCGGCTGTCATACGTCTTCGCCGTGCACGCTGTACATGCTGTCTAGGCACCCGCACGTGCTGCTGCCGGAAGGGCCGTGGCCGCGTCGGATGGACGCGGCCGGGGGTCACATCTGCTCCCACAGCCCCAGGACATACCTCAGGACCTCCCGGGCAGCGCCGGAGGCGGTTTCCTGCACGATCCACTTGCCCAGCTTCTTCGCCGCCTGCGCGATCCCGGCCCTTCGACCCGCGGGCTGCTCGCCCTGCGCCTGCTGCGTGGTGATGTTCATCGCCTGTTCCTCGGTGTCGTCGTGGTGTGACGACGACAAAGAAGCCGGAACGTTGGGGTGTTCAGCAAGGAGCCTGAACCTCTGAACAGGGCGTCAGACCAGGCCAGCGCGCGTGAGAATAGTGTTCAACAGGGGGTTCGGACTGAACAAGGGAGATCCATGGGGGAGTCGTCGGCACAAGACCGGCTGGCCGCGGAACTGCGGAAGCTGAAGGACGCCTCCAACCTCTCCTACACCCAGATCGAAATGCAGGGCAGGCAGCAGACTCCGGTGGCTCATCTGGGCAGAAGCAAGCTCAGCGGCTGGCTCAAGGGCGACTACGTCCCCGAGGACGAATGGCCGTTCCGGTACCTGATCTCGCTGCTCGAGCCGAAGGCTCAGAGGAACGGATTCCCCGCAAAGGGGGTCAACTGGTGGCGTGACCTGCGCCAGAGAGCGGCCGCCCAAAGGGGCACCTCCCCAGCACCGAAGCGGCCAACGGACGACTCCCTACCACCCGCCCCACCCGCGGGCCCCCCTGGGGCGGTTCAGCTGCAGGATCCGGCGTTCGAACATCGAGACAGGGTTTTTCACAGCCATACGGCATGGGTCGAGCAGTTCATCCTCCCTGCCCGCCTACTGGACCGGGACGGTGAGTTGCGGGAGTTGGAGGCGTTCTGCACCGCAGCTGAAGTCGAGGGTGAGTCCGGGTATGCCTGGTGGCAGGCTGAGCCGTGGGCCGGCAAGTCCGCCCTGATCTCAGAGTTCGTCACCCGGCACAGGCCGGCGGACGTGGATGTGGTGAGCTACTTCATCGCCGATCGCCTGGACAACAACGACCGTGACCTGTTCCTCGAAGGGGTGACGCGGCAGTTGGCTGCTGTCGCCGGCCGGGACTCGGTGCCCCCTGGCAGTCGGGCGGAGGCATTCCCTGCGCTCTACGTGGCCGCTGCGGAGGCTTGCCGCACTCGCGGGCGGCGGCTTGTGCTGATGGTGGACGGCCTGGACGAGGATCGGGGTGCGGGTCCCGGTGGGTTCAGTATCGCCGCCCTATTGCCGAAGCACCCGCCCCGGGGCATGCGCGTGGTGGTCACGGGCCGGCCCAACCCGCTCGTACCCGACGACGTCCCCTGGGATCATCCCTTGCGTGACGCGGGTATCGTCCGTTCTCTGGCCGCCTCACCCCACGCGCGGGCCATCGGCGATATGGCCGGTCGGGAACTGCAGCGGCTCCTGGACGATGAGCCCCTTGGCAACGACCTGCTCGGCTTGTTGGCGGTCGCCCGGGGCGGCCTGACGGACAAGGACCTGGCCGACCTGGTCGGTGCCCGGCCCCACCAGGTACGCAAACGGCTTCGCGGCATCACCGGACGCAGCATCGTGCCCAACCAGAGCGGTCACGTCCTCGTGGCGGACGCGGAGAATGACTTGCGTGCGCACGTCCTGGGGCACGAAGAGCTGCGCCGGCGGGCCATGGCCGAGCTGGGTGACACCGCTATGGCCGCCTACGAGGCTCGGCTGCACGCGTGGGCGGACGATTACAAGGCCAAGGGCTGGTCTGTCGACACCCCGCCCTACCTCCTTTACGACTACCCGCGTATGCTCCGCCGCTCGGGCGGCAGCGAGCGATTGGTGTCCTTCGTCCTCGATCCGTCTCGTCAGCGGGCTCTCCTGGCCCGGGCGGCAGTTGATGCGGCGCTGTCTGAAATCGAGCTGGTCCGCCAGGTGATCGAGGATGAGGCTCCAGGCGATCTCGCCACGATGGCGGCGCTCGCAGTTTCACGCGATCTTCTCTACGACGATGCCAGGGCCCTGCCCTTGAGCGTTCCGGTGGCCTTCGCCCGGCTGGGATACCCGCAGCGCGCCCTGGACCTCGCGCTGACTGCTCCGTATCCGGAGGACAGGGCCGTCAGGCTGGCGAAGGTGACGCGCGCGCTTGCGAGCGTCGGTGACGGCCACGCCGTCCAGGCGGCGCAGGAGGCTGCCCTGTGGGCCGAGCGAGCCCGCCGGGAATCGGCGCCGTCGAACGGTGACGAGTACGAAGCCGAGGTCGCTGTGGGCGAGGCCGCGGTGGCTCTGATCTCAGTCGGCCAGGACCGCCAGGGGCGCGATCTACTCGATTCCTTGCGGCTCCCTGCTGGCGTGGGCGAGACACTCAAGTGCGAGAAGACAGCAGAAGCATCCGTCCTCGTCCGCTCCCACAGTCCCGAGTTGGCTGAGGAATTGCTGGACCAGGCGGAGCGCTACGCGGACGAACTGGCATCCGATTCGCCCTCGGACCCGACCGCGCCCGTTACGTCGTTGGCGGGCATCGCCCAAGCCGCCGACTCCGCCAGAGCGTCCAGGCTCTACGAACGGATCAGGCAGTACGCGAACACGTTCCCGGCGGGCCTTGAAGCGTGCGCCGTTCATGCCACCGCCGCCTCGGCACTGGCGGCAGACCACCCCGATGAGGCAGCCACGTTGGCGCACCGTGCAGCACAGCGGTTGGGAGCCGCGCTGCGCGCTCCCGAAACGCTGCCGCGCAATGACGCGATGAGTCTGTCCATCCTTGGCGGACTCATGCTGACGAGCGTGACTCAAGCGCTTGTGGATACCGGGGCGGTGGAAGAGGCTCGCGAGCTGGTGGCCTGCGTACCCGAGAACATGCGGACGCTCCCATTCGGCATGGATGTGCTCGCCGGGGCTCGCGCCGCACTCGGCGATGCCGCGGACAGGCCGGAGTCGGAGCCAGCCGCGGAGGCCCTGGCCCAACAGGCATGCCGCCTCGCGGAGCAAGGACAACCAGCCGAGGCGAAGAGTCGCCTGCATGAGGCGCTGGCGGCGTTCGCGTCATCCCCTCGTAATGGCCGGACACGGCAAACGTGGCTGATCCCCCTCTGCGAAGCCCTAGCCACAATCGGCTGGCACGCCGACGGAGAACGGCTGGCCAGGAGCGTTCGGGACCCGGTCAAGCAGGTACGGGCGCTGGCGACCGTCGCCGCCTCGGCCGCGGCCGCGGGGTATCGCGCTGAAGCACGACGGCTGGCGCACGAGACAGCCGATCGCTCCCGGACCCTGGAGGGCGTCGGCAACTTCTCCCTTCTCCAAGGCGCTCCTGGCCAGAACGTGGCGGCCGCACAGGGCGCCGCCGCACAGGCCCTGGCGCACGCGGGAGAACACGAGGCTGCTCTGTCACTCGCCGCCGAGGTGGATGAAGCGAACGGCGGCCGCAGCCGGCGTGCGCTCATCGCCGTGGCGGCCGGACTGCGCGCCCACGCCCCCATCACTGCCGCGGAGCTCGTCGACCGGGAACGAGAGCGCCTGTTGACCGCGGAGCTTGGGTCAGGTGGCTCCGGAGGCCGTATCGCTCGGCTGGCAGAGCTCCTTACGGCCATCGGCGGTGTGGACCCGGAGTGCAGAGACCGCCTTCACCGGGCAATCGAGCACGTGTGGTCAGAGCGCCGCGCTGCGAGGAAGGCGCCGCTGGAGGTGGAGGACATCCTCGTGATGGTCGTCCTGGCTGCCCAGGAGCAGCGTGAGGATGCCCGCAAGCTGTTGGAGGCTTCGGAGAAGGGGCGGGCAGGCGTTCCTCCATGGGACTTGCCAACCGCAGGTTTCGCGATCGCCCACGCGGTCTTCGGGGACTACGACGCCGCCCGACGCAGCGCGAGCCGCCACAATGTGCCGTACGACCGCGCCGAGGCGCTCGCGTCCGTCGCCGCGTACCTCACCCGGACACCGGCAGTCCTGTGGTCGGCGACTGACTTCGCCCGGACGCTTAGGACCCTTGCCTCGTTGGAGATGCCTCCCGGCGCGGCAGGGAGTTCGGGTGCCGCAATCCGTTTCCTGGCAGACGCACTCGCTGGCGATGGATGGCACCACGCTTTGCCTCCCCTGGCCCGCATCTCTCCCGAAGCCGTAGAGCGTGTCCGGAACATCGTCTTCACGCATCGCGGCTTGGAGATCAGCGCCGATCGGACCGCACAGATATCGCCGAAGTAAGCGCTTCGGAAAGGCCGGCTCCCAGGCCCGGGGCGCCCTCAGATCTGCCACCGTCCTTCCGGGCCGAGCGCGTTCGGCGTGGGTCTCATCCCAGGTAGGCCGACCTTGCTCGGGTTGGGTCACCGGTATGCTTTGCGACACTGGAGTAGTGGCGAGGAGTAGAGCGTAATCGAACTGTCCGAGATGATCCGGCAGTTGCGGCAGGAGCTGTACACCGCGATGGCGGACGGCGCGGCTGGTCCGGTCCGGTTCGAGCTCGGCCCGGTGGAGGTCGAGGCGAGCGTGGCGGTGGACCGTGAGGCCGAGGCGGGAGGGAAGGTCAAATTCTGGGTCGTCGAGGCGAACGCGGGCGGCAAGCTCGCCACGTCGCAGACGCACCGGATCAGTCTTACTCTGCAGCCGAAGCTGGTGGCGCCGGACGGGACGCAGCGGTCTGTCCTGATCGCCGGTGATGAGGCCGACGGCGAACGCTGACCGCGACATGGTGGGCGTGGCCGGGCTGCGAGCCGAGCGCGTAGCGGAGATTCTCGTCACTCTGCCGGACGGCCGGGCTCGCCGTGGTTCGGGCTACCTCGTATCGTCCGGCAAGGTACTGACCGCAGCTCACGTCGTCGCGGACGCTACCGGTATCCGGGTCCGCTTTGACGCCGACCAGCCAGGCGAGTGGATGGTCGGAGCGGCGGTGGAGTGGGCGCACACGGTGATCGACACAGCCGTGCTCACTCTCCCGGGCACCGGCAGGGACACCGGGCATGTCACGCCCTCCGCCTTCGCCCGGGTCGACGAGCGTGACGTCGAACTGCACTGCAGCGCCACCGGATTTCCGCGGTTCAAGCTCCGTAATGATGAAGATGGCACGCGCTACCGGGACTCCGAGCACATCAACGCCAGCTGTGCGGTGCTCTCCAGCCGGCGCGAGGGCACCTTCGACCTGACCGTCACCCCACCCGCCGCGTACCCGGACCCGCAGACCTCGCCGTGGGAAGGCATGTCGGGCGCTGCTGTGTTCAGCAGCGGCAGGATCATCGGAATCGTTGGCAAGCACCACCTTTCCGACGGCCTCGGTCGCCTTGCCGCATACAGAGTCGACCGCTGGGCCAGAGAGCTATCGCCGGACGAACTTGGACAGCTGGAGCAGGCGCTGGGGTGCCGCCTGAGCCCGGAGCACTTGCCGGACGTGGCTCCGCCATCCAGCCCCGCCTGGAAGGTCCTCGACCGGTACGCCGGGATGCTGCGTGACCACACCCGCCCGCGCCTGACCGACACGCACAGCCACCTTGAACTCGACCGCCGCAGCGCCCGCCATGACCTGGTGCAGAGACTCGCCGAAGCCGCCTCCGGCCCCGGCGCGCTGGTCATCCTCGGCGAGCCGGATGTCGGCAAGTCCGCACTCACCTTGCGCGCAGTGGAGGACCTGAGGCAGACCGATGCCACCGTGGCGTGCGCCGGCCTGCGGCACCTGCCGTCCTCCGTGACCGCCCTGGAATCCGAACTCGGCGCACCTCTGAGCGAAGTCCTGCAAGAGGCGGAAGCCATCCCGGTTCGGCTGCTGGTCATCGACGGCGCGGAAGCAGTGCTGGAAGGCCGCAGGCAACTGCTCACGGACCTGGCGGCTGCCGCTCTGCGAGCTGGATTCGGGGTGGCCGCGGTGACCCGCACCGACGCGGCACGGGCGGTGTCAGAAGCCCTGCAACAGGCCGCCGACACCCTAGACCTGGCCCTTTCCGGCGCTCGGCCCGCCGAGCATGAGGTGCAACGGCTGACCCATGCCGAGGCAGAGGAATTGACCCAGACGTTCCCTGCCGTGGCCCGCTTCGGGCAACAGCCTCGCGCGGCCTGGCTGTTGGGCCGTCCGGGACTGGTCGATCTGCTGCTGCGGGCCGACGCCGCGCAAGCGCTGCCTGACGGTGCGCTCTCGGAGGCGGACGTGTTCGCCGCGGTATGGAGCCAGCTGGTCCGCCGAGGCGAAGACGCACCTGCGGGCGGCCCGTCGCCCGATGACAGGGAGCAGGCGATGCTCGCTCTCGCCCGCCGACGTCTGCTGCCCGACTCCACGTCCCTTGCCGCTCCGGACTCGGCGGCGCTGCCATCGCTGCGCTCGGACGGACTCCTGCTGCCCGCCGGCCCACACCGTGCATGGAGGCCCGCCGACGATTTCGCCAGCGACCTCGTCCGCGACTTCGCGGTCGCTCATCTTCTGCTCACCGATGGCTGGGAGCTGATGGAGGCCGCTGGCGCCCCGCGGTGGACACTGCGCGCGGTGCGCCTGGCCTGCCAGGTGACACTCGCCGATGCCCGCTCGGACAGCGAGCCGACGCGCCGCCGCCTCCAACAGGTCTTCGACGCCCTCGCGGTCGACCACGGTGACCGGTGGGGCGAACTCCCCTTCGAGGCTCTGCTCACCCTCGGCTCGGCTGCCGAGGCCCTGGCCGCAGCCTGGCCCGCCCTCACCGAAGAGCACCCAGACCAGCTGACCCTGCTGGTCCGCCTGGCCCTGGACGGGCACAGCCGCCACGGAGTCGGCGACCCGGTGATCCTGGCGCCCCTCGTGGAACTCACCTACGGCACCGGCCTTTACCCGGACAACGGGGACGCCCCCCACACATCGCCCGGAATCGCTCCCTTGGTGCGGAGACTGGCGCTGGTCTGGCTCCGCGGCCTGGCTGACGCAAACGCCGAGGCACTTCCGCTTCGCCAGCGGGTCCGCGATGTGCTCCTGGACGCCGAGCCGGCACAACACGATGAGTTCGCCGTCGAGGCGATCGCGATGCTCGGCGCGGACCTAGACACCCGAGCGGAAGGCTTCCTGCACGCCCTCGCCGAAGACGGTGGCCGCTTCCTGGCACCCGCCGTCGAATCGGGGCACGTCGCACGGTCGATGTCGCGGACCCGCCCGAAGCTGCTGCTGTCCCTGGCCGAGGCGTACTACATCAAAAAGCCCCGGACGGGAGACCTCTGGTACTCCCAGCCCGACCCCCTGGACGAGGGAGTACGCCGACACACCCAGTGGTCTGGCGCCTTCGCCCCGATGGCGGGGTGGAACTTCGGCCCGTTCTTCCCTCTCCTCGCCGCCAAGCCGACCGAAACTCTCCAGATGATCCACCGGCTGATGGACCACGCTGCCGCGAAGCGTGTCGGGCGCCGTGCCTCCAATAGGCAACGGGAATTGGAGGGACTGGAACTCGATCTTCCCGGAGCCGGTCGTCGGCTGTGCGTCGGCGATGAGCACGTATGGTCCTGGTACCGAGGCACCAGCGTCGGCCCGTACCCGTGCATGAGCGCACTCCTCGCCGTCGAAGTGTTCGCCGATCATCTGATCGAGACGCTCGGTCTGCCGCTGAGCGAGGTCACCGGGCTGCTCCTGCGCGGCTGCGGGAACCTGGCCATGCCCGGTCTCGTTGTCGGCCTGCTGGTACGCCACCTGGAGCGTGCTGGCACGGAGCTGGACCGCTGGCTGATCCGGCCGGAAATCTGGCATTTGGAGACCCTCCGTGCCGTGGCCGAGCTCAACTCCCACGTCCAAGGCCCAGACCCAGCCGATGTCGCCGGCCGCGACAGACGCCGCCTCACCTTCCTCGACGTGTCCACGCAGATGACGGTCACGGCCCTTCTCGCCGGAAACCAGGAGCGTCTCACCGTCCTCCACGGTCTCGGGGACGAATTGCTGCGTCATGCCGGTGACGAGGTGTTCGGGGAGCAGATCGGCGCTGAGAGCAACACCCTTACGATGATCAAAGGGTGGGCGGGCCGGCTGCAGGCGCGTAATTATCACTTCGTCGAACTGGGCGACGGCCGTAACGGCCTGAGCTACGAACCACCCCCCGACGTCGTCGCAGAACTCGCCGCCGAGAACGCAGAACTCGCACGAGGCCAGCAAGCGATCCGGCTTCTGACGACGTACGCCGTCAACGAAGACAGGTCGGCCCCTCTCGACACCCTCGCCTCCGATCTGGAACTGGCCCGGACTCTCGCCGCCGATCCGCCCGCGCAGGGCTCGCTGTACCCCATGGACCCCATGGTGGGAACCGCTGCGGCGGCCATGGTCGCGCACGCCGACGGCCACATCGACCTTGCCGAAGACGCCATTGATTGGGCAGCCAGCCTGGTCCTCGATGCAGCCCTGCACCCGCACGAGGGTGGCTACGCTGGCATGTCGAGCCTGCACTCCATGGGCGCCGACCGCTCAGCCGCCATCGGTGTGCCGCCCCGCCTGCCGGCGCTGGGTATCCGGCCGGAATGGTGTGCGGAGCTGACACAGTGACGGTGCCGACCAGTACGTTTCCGTTCATTGCGACCCAGCACTCGCCCTTACTCAGGCGGTGTTGTGTGTCCTGCGGAGATTGGTAGGAGGCGAAGAAGACCCGCCCGGCAGCAGCGTGGTCTGCGTAGGCGCGGTGGAGCAGGTGAGTGAGCTGCTCCACCGAATCGCCGTTGCGGAAACGCCTGACCTGCACGGTTACAGCCGGACTTGGCTCCGGCGAGTTGGTGTTCATCCTGGCAGTCAAGCGCACTTCTGGGATCTGTCGAGCTCAGTCACGTGAATCGCCTTGGCTCAGGACGTTGTTCTGGGCATAGGGCGGGGTGATCTGACGGATGCCGAGGCGGCCTCTCCGGCGGCACGTCCATGTGGAGGTCGGTACATGGGGACGAAGGAGGCAAGGCTCCCTCTGATCCTGTCCCGGTTCTGAGCCCCGGAGCCGATCGCGCACCGTTGCCTAGGGAAGATCCTTCGCTGCCCCAGGCAACGTCATCGCGGGCGGGCGTGCGCACCGCCGAACGGCTTGGCTCACCCGAAACGGAGGGTGGCGCTCATGCACCTGCGGCGGAGTGGAAGCTGGTGATTCGATAGTTGAGCTGCTGGTACTGGATCGTAAACCCCATCACCCATCGCTCGCCGAGGTTGTCGATGACGATGAGTCTGGGGTCGGTGCGTGCGGTGGGTCGGTGCAGCGCCATGGGCACGGGGTAGGGGCATTCGCCGAAGCGGGACTCGGCGTGGAAGGCGCGGACTGTCACCATCCGTCCCGCGAGGGTGCCGTTCGAGTGGTACTCGGCCGGCACTCGCCGGAGGAGACCATCCAGCTCGATGATGACGGTGCGGTGCCGTGGCGCCTGATACGGGGGGCTTGGCTCCTCGATCATCTGGCGGCCGCCTCATCCTGCGCGAGGGGAGTGCCGTAGCGCATCCAGGAGCGCATGGCGGCCGCGGTGTGCGTCCGGCCAGTTCCATGGGCCCGGTGCCCCTCAAAGTTCCAGCTGGTCACTTCCAGGAAGCTGCCCTCGCCGGTGGCGAGGTCGAGGGACAGGTTGAGGAAGACGGGGCGCTTGGCCACGGCAAAGCCCTTCCAGACATGGTCCCAGCGGAAGAGCCGGCCGAAGCGAGGGTCCTCCCAGACCAGTACTCGGCCACAGCAGTGTGCTGCTGTGCAGTCGAGGATCCACAGGTCGGTGTGTGCTTCCCGGCCGGCGACTTCCCGTCGAGCCAGCGGGCGGCGCTGGACCTCGGCCCGCTGGCCGCAGCACAGCACGCAGTCCGCTCGACGGTCATGCACAGGAATCTCGGTTGCCACGCCCCAGCTCTTGATCTCTCTGTGCCAGGCGGACTCGGTCACAGCGCACCGGCGTAGCGCAGGAGCTCGGCGTCCTCTTCGTCCAGGCCCAGGGCCTCGGGGGCGACCTCGGCGAGGTAGTCAGCGAGCGTGAAGACGCCGGGGAGGCTGTCGATGCCGACCACGAGCCGGTCGTACCGCTTGGCCAGTGCGAGGTAGCGATTAGCGGTGGCCCGGTGGTACTTGGCGTCCTGGGCACTGCGCTTTGCGGCACGCTCGGCCTGGTCGGCCTCCATGAAGTGGCGATCGGCGAGGGGAGGGATGACCTCCATGATGCGGTCGATGTCTTCGATCACCAGTTGCCGGGCCGTCTTCTCCGTCAGCTCCCCGTTCTCATCGATGAGCACCTTCGCCACGACCTTCTCCTCGTCGGCTGCTCCACCACGCAGACCGGGGACCACCAGGTCGCCGTGATCGGTGCCGACCGTGCCGCAGCCGGGGCCCATTTCGGTGTATCCGGGCTCGGCCGACCCGGGCGGGCCAGTCAGCGAAGCGATGGCGAGTTCCCGGCGGACCTTCTTGAGGGAGGTGGCGCACATGTTCCTGACCATGCGGCTGACCACCGGGACGTACTTGGCGTCGCGTACCTCGAACTTCGACGAGACGACGCCGCACATCATGGCGAGTTGCTCGGGTTCGCTCGTGCGCTTGCGGATGCAGTGCAGGGCTTCCCGGTCGAGTACGTCGCGTACGGCGTTGGAGTAGCGGCCGGCGGCGCTGCGGCTGGGCATAGTTGCCTACTTTCCGGTGAGGAGTCGGATGGTGCGAGGGCGCTTCTGCAGGACGCGGTCGGCCCAGGAGACGACGGAGTCGCGGATGGACTCGACGGACTGCCATACGTCGGGGTCGTCGACGTCCAGAAAGTCGTCGGGACCCAGCAGGAGGATTTCCCGGCACTTGTGGGCCAGGTCGAAGTAGCGGATGGTCCAGTCGGCCCGCGGGTCGCGCTCCTCGCTGCCGAGGAGCTCCTGGAGCAGTTCCTCGTCCGGGTCGGGCACAGGGCGCATCTGCTCGCGCACGTACCGGGCGATCTCCTGGTCCCGCAGCATCTCGCGCACGGCGGGTTCGCGCAGGACGCCCAGAACGGCGGCGGGGCTCTTTGTCAGTTCCGCGAGGACGGCCTGGCGGACCTCCTTGCGGTCGAGCTGCGCGACGATCTCGCGCGGCGAATCCGAAGTGCACGCCGTTCCGTCCGCCAGCCCCAGGGCCCTGCGGTACTCCGAGGCGTCCAGCACGGCCGGCCAGCCCGCCCGCTCCGCGCTGGCCAGCCTGCCGAGCAGCAAGCCGACACGGCGTGCCTGCTCCTCCAAGTCGGCCACGCAGGCTGTGGTCACGCACTTCCACGGCACCTGCACGGACGTCGTGACCAGACGATCCCGAAGCTCCGGACTGGTCAGCCGAGTGACGCGCATGTACCGCTCAAGGGTGTAGGTGGCGTAGCCCAGTTGACGCGCCAGCGGATCCAGGACGCTGCTGGTCCCCGTGCCGGACTGGTCGACGATCTCCGCGCAGACGTCGCCGAGGCCGAAGCGAGCCGAGAGCTGCGCCCGGATCGCCTGAAGGTCCTGTTCCGCGCACGCTCTTGCAATTCTGAGCTGCTCGCTGGTGTAGCCGGGATCGGGATTCCCGTCCGGCTGAATCCGCACATTTTCCATGACCGGGGACGCTAAGGGGCCAAACCGCCTGAACCTTGCGTGACCCACCCAAACAGCCGGTCGCCGAGTGGCCCGGAGACCAAGATCGCAAAAATGTGGGTTAGGGGCGCTGCTGCGTGCCAGGCAGTTTGACCCCGAGTGATCGGCGCCCCGAATCTGCCCTCACAGGTCATCCGATCGTCATAGGAGAGGCAGTGGAATCGACCGAGGAAGAGCACGAACGGCTCGCTGGTTACCCGACGTTCGTCGGCGGGATCCCGGAGTCCGACTGGCCGCGGCTGCGCCTCAGCGAAGGCGATCTCCAAAGGGTTCGGAAGAAGCGGGGCCCGCACACGCAGCTCGGCTACGCCGTGCAGATCGTCGTGCCCCGCTTCCTGGGCCGGGCCCAAACCGACATGAGCCGGATTCCGAAGGATTTGGTGGAGCGCGTCGGCGAGCAACTCGGCATCGCAGATCCGCTGGCCGCAATCCAGCGCTACGGGGAGCACGGTGACACAGTTCGAGCGCACGCGAGGGAGGTTGAGCGCGAAGACGGCTGGACCTCCTTCGCCGAGGGAAGACGCCGGCTCGAAGAGCAGATGAAGCACTGGCTGGAGAGCGCCCCGGTCGGCCCGAAGGCGTTGAGAGCCAAGATGCTGGGCTGGCTCCTCGAGCAGCGCATCATGCTTCCCGCGCTGTCCACCTTGGACACTCTCGTTGGGAAGCACCGCAACTCGGCCGAGAACCACGTCATCGCCAAGCTCTACCGGAGGGTCACACCCGCGCAGATCCGCGTCATCGATGAGCTGTTGGAGGCCCCCGAAGGCCGGCCCAGCCAGCTGAGCTCGTTGCGGGGCCGTATCGTCGGCGACACCGTGCCAAGCCTGGAGAGGGCGCTGAAACGGGCGGAGGACATCGCCGGTCTCGGGTTCGTCGACGTCGACGTCTCTGATATTCCCCAGTCCTGGCTGGCGGCCCTAGCCGAGCGCGCGATGACCGCGAGAGTGCTCCGAGTCAGGGGGCACTCCACCAAGCATGCAGCGGCCCTGGCGGCGATCAAGCGCCTGGAGAAGAGCGCCCTGGACGATGCGATCGACATCCTGGACAGGCTGATCACAGGCAGGTTCATCAACAAGCCCAAGAGGTGGGCGGAGAAGGAGCTCCTGCGGGCCTATCCGGAGTTCGCGGCCAGCGGCGCCCTGGTGGCCGAGGCAATTCTCGCTGTGCTGAAGTCGGTGACTGAGCAGGTAGATACCGAAACCGGGGAGATCACCGACCCCCACACCGACACCGCATCCACCCGAGCCTTGCTGGAGACGTTCGCCGACCGTCCCGTCCTCGCCGAGGCAGCCAAGCGCCTCCTTACGTACGTGCCGGCCCGTGACTCCGACGTCGACGAAGCCCGTCGTACCAAGGCACTGGAGCAGTACCCAGTACTGCGCAAACTCGTGCCCCTCCTTGTCAACAGGAGGCTCTTCGGAGCGAACCCGTCTGGGCGGCGAGCGCTCACCGCGCTCTCCGACCTGCCCCGCCTCATGGAAGCCGAGCACGCGAGGGACGGCGAAATCGACACTGAACTATTGAAAGGATCGTGGCGACGCCTGGTGCTGGGGACACCGGGGACAGAGCCCGGCAGCGTCAATCTGCAGGCGTATGCCATGTGCGTGGTGGAGACCTTCCATCAACGCCTTTGCGAGCGGGACATCTACGTCCCCGGCAGCTCACGCTGGCCAAACCCGAAGGCCGCTCTGCTGCCCCGTGAGACCTGGGCCCGCGAACGCCTCTCGCGGCTAGCCGGCCTCGGCCTCCCCGAAGACGCCGCCACGTACCTCGCCGCGGCCCGCGAAGAACTGCACGTCGTCTTCGACAGGGTCGATTCCCGTGTACCCGACGGCGCCCAACTGGTATCGCCCGACGGACGGCTGGTACTAGCCAAGGCCACCGCGCCCCGCACGTCAGAGCTGAGCCGCAAAGTGGACGAGATGCTCCCCACGGCGGAACTACCCGAAGTCATCTTGTACATCCTGAACCACATCGGCGGCGCGGCCGCGTTCACCACGGCAACAGGTGAGCCCTTCGCGTACACAGAGTTCGACTCGTCCGTTGCTGCCGTGATGGTCGGACACGGATGCAATGTCGGTCTCGCCGCTGTCGCCAGCGACCAGGGCAAGGATGCCCTGACGCTCGAACGACTCGAGCGCGTCAGCCACGGCTTCAGACCCGAGACGATCGAAGCCTGCAACAAGCTCATGGTCGAGGCGGGGAACAGGATCCCCCTCACCAGGCACAACGGGCAGCAAATGGCCTCTGTCGACGGCGTCCGCTTCACCATCCCCAACCCGCAGCCGCACCTGGGCATCGCACCACAGGGCAGCACGGACATCACCTGGATGACCGTGCTCAACGAGCAGGCCATGCAACTCTCCGGGCGGATGGTCAGCGGCAGAGCCAGCGCCGCACTGGAGGCCCTGAGCGTACTGGCCGCACACCGCCCCCCGCGCAGGTCCGGAATCCCGTACGCGGCGATCGTCGCGGAGGCGGGAACCCACGAAGACATCGTCTTCGGACTGCTGACCCTCTGCGGCTACGCCTACCAGCCCACCACCGACCAGATCGCTGACCACCGGCTGTGGCGTATCGATTCGACGACCTACCCCCATCTGCGGGACGCGACCAGGCGGAGCATCAACGTCGACCTGATCTCGGAGTACTGGGACGACATCCTGCATTTGATCGCCTCGATCCACCACGGCGCTGTCAGCCCGGACGATGCCCTGAGGATCCTCACCCACCACGGCAAGCCCAATCAAATGGGGGCAGCCCTCGCAGCCGTCGGACGCATCTGGAAGACCCGCCACCTGCTCAACCTTTACGACAGCCCCGACTACCGTCGCGGCATCGAAGCTCAAAGCCGCCTTCACCAGGCACGTCACAAACTCGCCAAGCGCATCTGCCACGGAATCGACGGACCCTACCCCGAGTATCAGCCCGGCATGGAGAACAACCTCGGCCCGCTCGGTCTCGTGCTCAACGCGGTGGCGCTCTTCAACGCGATCTGGATCCACAAGATCGTCGAGAAGATGCGCGCACAGGGCAGGGATATCCCAGACAGCGAAGCACGCCAGCTCGACCTGCTGCGCTTTGATCACATCAACATGCGCGGCCGATTCCACTTCGAGCTGCGCGCCGAGGCCATCGCGATTCGCGAACCGGATCCAGACCCAGCTTTGGGCGAAGCCGTCGCCGACGGGCTAGACGGCCACGGCGGTCGCTGACGGCGGCAGCGAACAGGTTGAACATGGAGGTCGCGCAAGAGTGCCGGCCAGGTTCGTGAAACCCCCTGCTGACCTCCGCCGCGCGCGGCAGGATGTGCGCATGCCATCCAGGATCAAGTTCAGCGGCGCCGAAAAGGACATGACTCTCGAAGAGCTGGAGACCGCCATCCAGCACGCGCGCAACGCCGGGGCCAAGGGCGACCGCAATGTGTACGCCGTCCTCAGCACCAGCGGGAAGATCAAAGAGGTGGGCGTGGACATCGGCGACGACACCGACTACTAGGCCCCACTAACGCCAAGGCCCCGGCCGCCGTCCCCGGCAGTCGGGGCCTTCGCTGTGGTTGGTGCCGGGGTGTTCTCCGCCGGGCCGTCGGAGGGCGTTGGGGCAGATTCGCAACGAGGGCGAGCCCCGCTCACTTCCTGCGGAAGCCAGCGCCCGGCTTTGAAACGCTGGCTCCATGAAGATCTCGTTCGGGGCATGAGCCATGCCCCTCATCGACACGTCAACTTCGGTATCGCCGTCCTGGGAAAACTTCCCCCGAGCTCGACCCCGCCTAAACGATCACGCCTCTGAAGAGCAGGGACAGCCCCTAGCCCACATTTTTCGGATCTTGGTCTCCGGGCATCGAAGCGACGGCGCAGCGCCTGCTCCTGGATGGGCCGTGACCGCTGGCCGCCGACCGGCGGATCACCTCGACGGCGACCGCGCCGCCTGCTGACGTCCGTGTCGGGATGAGGACTCGGGTGCGCCCAGCTGCACGTATCAGCGCCGGGCCATATGTGGTCCGGGAATGCAGTTGCCGCTGAGAATGTGGCGCGGTTGTTGAGACCCCACACTTCGCTTGTAGGGTCTCGCGGCTCATGCCATGGGACAGCTCGCTGACTTGGTGCTCTGCTAGTTGTCTCAGCATGTGGCATGGACGTTTCGTCTCACGAGGGTGGCCATTTCCTGAGCGCAGACGGCGGCGGACTCCGGCGGTGGCCTCGAACTCGATCCAACCGACCCTATGCCAGCCGACGGCTGCGGAGGCTGTGGGGTAGCCAACCCCCGGTGACGACGTCCTTACGCCGATACGGCAGGGTGCCGATCATCGCTCGGCACCCTGCCCAACGGATCTGGGCGCCCGGGCTGGTGGCACGCTCCGATGGCCGGCTGCCGGTACGTCCCGCCTGCGAGAAGGCCCTACTTGAGGAACGGAGCGAGCGCCTTGGCTGTGGCGGAGCACTTGAGATAGGAGGCGGCCTTGTGGAAGCTGAAGGCGCCGATACCCGCCGAGACGTTCGAGTCCACGTCGTCAAAGTGGTTGGTGAGCGGTTGTGGGATGGCGACCAGGTCTCCGGGATCGGCGATGTTGATCCAGTGGCCCACCGTCTGCGGCCGGACTCCCTTGCCCGACCTGGGGGTGTGCTGGAGGTGCGGGAAGACGATGTCCGGCATGGCCAGCGGCGACCCGATGGTGAGCAGCACGTCGACCTTGTGGGCGTGCCGCCAGAGCGTGTCGTAGGCGACGACCGATCCCAGTGAGTGGGCGATCAGAACCGTGGGGGACTCCTTGGCGATGGCGTCCGCCAGCCGCTGCTGCACCGCTCGGCGCGCGGGGGAGTGCAGGTAGCCGACGAGCTCGGGGAAGTATGAGGCCACGAACCTGCGCACGAGTTTGGTGTCCAGCCCCTTGCGGTGGGCGACGGCGTCCGCGACCCAGCGGACGGGCGTCAGGGCCCGGCCCTGTGCCTTGTTCAGATCGAGGCCGTGCAGTTCGCCCCATCGGCGGGCGGCGTCAGCAGCCTCGGGCGACAGGTGGTCGAGGTCGTCAGTGGCGCCCTGCGCGGCGGGACCGGTAGGACGCAGCAGGTCCGCGTAGTACACCAGGCGCATGTCCACGGCATCCACGGGGACGGGCAGCTCCCGGTTGAGGGCCTTGTGCCAGACCGCGCCAAGGCGGGCGGCGGCCGCTTCGGGTGTGCGCGCCGGGTCGTATTGGTTGACGCCGTGGATGGCGAGAATGCGGGTCATCGGCTTCCTTCTGCTCGGTGTTCCGGTTGGGCCGGCCGGCTTGACGGGGTGAACACGGAGACCTCGCGCCCGTAGCCGATGGCTAGGACGCCGTCGGCATGGGCGACGGTCTGGACGTAATCCGGGAGGTCGATGCGGTCGAGCTGGGTGCCGGTCGAGGTCTCCCAGATGCGGACGGTGCCGTCGGAGCTGCCCGAGACCAGGGCGTCCACGTGACCGACCCGGGAGAAGGCGAGGGAGCGCACGGGGCCCGTATGGGCAAGCAGGGTGCGCAGTACCGTGCCGTCCGTCAGGCGGTTCAGGGTGATCCGGCCGCTTTCGTCGCCCGCCGCGGTGACCGGCTCACCGGCGACCGATCCAATCGCGACCGCCTTGACTGGTGTCTCGTAGCGGTGACTGTGCAACAGCAACGGGCGCCCGTCGCGCAGGAGCAGCGTCCGGCAGGTGCCGTCGTACGCGCCGCTGAGGACCACCGTCCCGTGTGGGGTTGCGGCGACAGCCAATGCGGACACTCCGGCGTCCCTGCCACGCCCGGGGGGAGTGAGGAGCCTGAGTTCCTCACCGGTGCCCGGGTACCAGACGGTCAACGCGCCGTCGTTCCTGCCTGCGACCACCTGGAACCAGCGCCGGTCTCGGGCGAGGATCGCCAGCGCGGTGACTGCGCTGGGGCCGGGGTCTGTGCTTTCCCTCGGCTCCGGCCTGCCGTACTCCCAGAGGTGCAGTCGGCCCTGCTCGCCGCCTGCGGCGATCCAGGTGTACCCGCGGTCCGTGAGGACGTCGGCGGCCTGCAGGGGCTGCCCGTCCGGGTCCGTGCACTCCCCTACGTTCTCACCGGTGCCCGCGTCGAGCACCCGGATGGAGGCGTCGCGGCAGGAGGTGACGGCGTACAGTCGGCCGTCGATGCGGTGGAGGCCGAGGGTGCGGACCCAGTTCGGATGTTCGCCGGGGAGCCGGGCTGGCCGGCGGTTGCGCAGGTCCCAGGTACGCACGGTCCGGTCCTTCGACACAGTCACCGCCACCGGACGGGTACCGGACAGGGCAGGCGCGACGCGGTTGACCCCACTGGTGTGGCCGGCGAGGACGTCCCGCAGTTCGCCCGTCTCCGCATCCCAGGAACGAACCGTGTCGTCCTCCGAAGCGGTCAGCAACACGCGGCGGCCGTTCACGGTCGTGGTCACGAGATCCGTGACGCGGCCAGCGTGTGCGCGCTCCTCGCGCAGCAGCCCGCCGGAGCCGAGGTCCCAGGTGCGCAGCATGCCGTCGCGGTGGCCCGCGACAGCCCGCCAGCCATGCGCCGACGGGTGGATTTCGATGGAGTCGATCTCGTTGCGCTCCCCCAGGGGGCGCCGGCCCTCGGTGACGGCCGGGTGGAGCAGGGAATGCACGAGCAGGCCGCTGTGTGCGTGGAAGGCCGTACAGGCTCCGCTCGCATGGCCAACGACCGCCACACACTGACCGTCGACGTCACGGGTGGCGAGGGCGGTGATCCGGTCCGCCGCGTTGCCGTTGCGACGCAGCACGTCCCGGTACCGCAGCTCGCCGCCGGGCAGGGCGAAGGCGCTGACGTAGCTGCCCTCGGTGACCGCGAGCGCGAAGCGGCTGTTCCCTTCGCGGCAGACCGCCACGAACCGTACCCGCTGCCCTGCGGCCCGCACCGGCCGGGGAGGTTCCGCTTCCGCACGCAGGTCGGCCACGTACGGGAAGGTCTCGGTGGCCATGGCGATCAGACCGGAGTCGTCGATGACGAGCTGCCTGACGGGAGATCCCACGGACAACGAGCCCATCGGACGGCCAGTCGACAGATCCCACCGCGTGACCCGGTCGCTGCCAGTCACCAGGACCGGCCGGCCGTCGAGAAGGGCGGAGGCGAAGCTGGTGACCGGCGAACCGTGGAGCAGCACGTGCCGGGTCCGGCCAGTGGTGAGGTCCCAGATCCGAACCGTATGGTCCTTGCTGCCCGTTGCCGCCACCAGACGGCCGGCGACCTCGGTCACAGTCAGGGCGGTGATGGCCTCGGCGTGGCCGGTCATGGTGGCGCCGGCCGACGGGGAGACGTTGGTGGCGCTCGACCATACGCAGTGCCACGGAAGCACGCGGCCGCCCGGCAGTCGTTCCATGCTCGCCGCCAGCTCCCGGTGGCCGAGGCGCAGGGCGTCAAGGGCGAGGATCTGACGTCGCGCTCTTGGATCCACCCGCTGATGCCAGCTGACGGAGGCGCAGTACACGTCGAGCAGCTGCTGGATGAAGCCCCCGTATACGTCCCGGAAGGGGGAGAGCGCCGAGGTGACGGACCTCGGGTCGGCGTTCACGAGGTACTCGCCGTCGGATAGGAGCTCGCCGAGCAGGTCGCCGCCCACCCGGGCCGCGTGCTCGGCGGCATGCCGCCGCAGGTAGGGATCGGCGAGGTCCCAGCGCCGGCCGGTGCCGTAGCGCGGCAGGCGGGACAGCAGCCGCCGGAAGACGGCCTCTTCGTCCCCGGTCATGACGCCTTCACCGGGCCCGTACCCGGTCCTCCCTCGGGCCGGTCGGCGAGCGACCCCACCGACGGGCCGGGTCCGCCGCGCGGGTGGCACCGCAGATGCTCTACCAGCTCCTGGTGGAAGAGCCGGTAGAGCGTCGTCCCGTACGTCGGGTCCACGTCGCGCCGGAGGTAGAACGCCACGTGGTCCAGCGCCGAACGGACATCGGCACGGGTCGGTCGTGCCTTCCAGGGGTGGAACTCGGGCGCGACATCGGCGATCGCGTCGGCGGGCATTCCGCTGCCCGCGCTGAAGGCCAGGGCCGCGAGGACCGGGCGTGCCCACGGGTGGGTTCGCTCTTCACTCAGCTGTGTCTCCAACAGGGCGGCGAAGGTCAGGGGCAGTCCGCTGAGCGCGCGCTCGACCTCCTCTTCGGTGACCGGGGCCGCGGCCTCGAGGTACCGCACGGACAGCTGGGCCTTGAGGAACTCTCCGCCCTCAGCGTGGCTCTCGATGCGTTCGGCCGCGCCCTTGGCGACCATGCGCCGCTCCTCCCCGCGGGTGAGGTAGGTGTCCGTCTCACTGAGCATCTCGCCGATGTAATCGGTCAGGGCCTCCCTGAGCCCGGCCCGGTCGACGGCGTCCAGATTGACCAGCGACTGGCGTGGGTCACCAGCGGCCTCCGCCAAGTGGGGAAGCTTGTCCCAATAGGGGCGCACACCCACCAGGAGCTGGCATGCCCGCCGTCGGCCGCCGCCCAGGTTCTCCCGGTTCGCCAGCGGCAGCAGCAGCTCCACACTGATCTGCACGCTCTCCATGGCTTCGTCCAGGGCATCCACCACGATCAGAGGTTCCTCCGCCAGCCCGGCGACCGCGTCGACCAGTTTCTGAGTGGTCCAGCCTTCCGGCGGCGGCGGAAGATCGAGCTGGGCGGCGACCGTGTCGACAACCTGGCTCAGAACCATCCCCCGCGCGTGCACCGCGGCCACTCGGGAGCGGGGGTCGGGACGAAGTCTCGTCGGGATGCTCTGCATGACCGGCCTGAGTCCCTTGACCAACTGTGGGTGGGCACAGCAGACCACGACTCCCAGCAGCGCGGACTTGCCGACCCCGGGACTCCCGGTGATGACGCAGAGCGTCGCACCTTCCTCCGCGCCCTTCTCAAGCCAGGCGCGGATCCGTTCCAGCTCTGCTTCACGACCCTTGAAGTGGCAGGTCGACTGGGCCTGCTGTGTGGTGTCGCGCCCGGACGCTCGTGACATGTAGTGATGCACGTCGAGCGACTCGTGCACGTTGCCGACGATGAACTCCTGCAGGTCCCAGTAGTTCTTGAGATTCAGGACCTCTGAGGGGTCCTCACGAAACCACGGGTTGGGCAGGAACTCGGTCACGAGCCCGTAGAGGTCGCTGGAGACGACCTCCTGTACTGGGTGGCCCGCGTCCGTGGACAGCTGTTGCACCCGTTTGTGCACCGCGTCCTTGAACCACGTGAGCCGAACGAAGCGCTCGCTCGGGTGGATCTCACTGTGGCCCTGAGCCAGGCCCCTGAGGACGTCGCTGACCGCCTGGGAGAAACGTCCGTCCCATGCCTGGTCCTTGGACGGGCAGGCCGCGATGACGAACGCACGGCGGTCGGCGAACGTGATCGCTTTGGTCGGATCGATGCCGGCCCCGCTGTGGCAGACGTCGAGCAGCAGCAATATGTGCCCGGAGCACCTGCGCGCCTGGGTGAGGAACCGTGTGATCCCGAAAACTGTCTCGAAGACGTCCCGGTGGTCCGAGGGCAGGGAGTCCGTGGCGACGACGCACAGCTCGTTCGAGCCAGGTTCGATCAAGCCGTGACTGAGGACATGGACGATCGCATCCCCACCGTCCCTGATGTCCCTCAGCAACCGGTTCATGCGACCGGCGACGGCCGAATAGTCCGGGTTGTGCAGGTGATCCGGAGGGCCAGCCAGCACCCCCGACCAGCGCTCGACAACGAGCTCACCAAGGTGCTCAGCGAACTCGAGCTTCCCCCAAGTCGATCGTTCCGGTGGGTCTTCCTCGTCGTCTTCCTCACTGCTGGCGCCAGCGTGCGCAAGCTGGAACTCGGACACCGAAAGGACCACGGCAAGGTCGTCGGCCTTCCCCGGTAAGTCGTCCCTAGCCACGCTTCGCACCTTCTGCCTCGCCCGTGGTCGCCTCAGAACAGACTAGGAGACAGAGCGGATACCGGGATGGGATTTCTGGCCACACGGTGGCCAGTTGGTCTGAGATCTGGCCAGGAAAGCTGAGCCCCTACATCGCTGTCATAGGACAGTTCGCCCGCGGCAGACGGGAAAGATTCTGGAATGACTGGCCAACGGGTGCCTAGGCGTGTCAACGTAGACGACCTTCCCGAGAAGTCCCAGGTCAGAGAGGTGATCGCCCGTGACCGTGGCTCCCGTGAGCCCCGGATTCTCCACCACCGTCCAGGCGCTTCGGCTGCGTGAGTGGCAGCTCGGCCCAGGACAGCCCACGCTCGTCATGGATCAGTTCTCCGCCGACGACTTCCACCTGGTCGTGGACGATCGCGCGGACGTACACGTCAACTCGAAGGACGGCCGCTTCTATCTCGGCTGGTTCCCGCTCGGCCGTCCCGGCACAGACAGGGAAGGATGGAAGATCGCCGTAACTGGTACGGCCAAGGTGCGCGGCTACCACGTGTCCTTCGACATCGAGACGCCGGCCGACATCGTGGCGGCCGCCGTAGCCCGGGTTCTGGAGACATCTCGGCGCGTGTAGCTAGCGCGAAGAGTCCGGACCGGAGACCTGCGACGTGGAGGCAGTTGTCCGGCCTAGCAGCGGAGACGCAGCTGCCACCCCAGTCGCCTTCCTCATACAAGGAGTTGCCTGTGGCGCACACGGAGACAACCGTCGGCGATCTCGTCGACCAGTTGTCCGCCCACGACCGGAGCACACCGCTGCGGCTGGCCATGAACCCGTTTTTCCCGATGGCGCATCGCCTCGAACAGGTCATCCAGGCTGTGGACGAGACCGGGCGGCCCGTCGTCTATCTGGCCGAGGGCCGGGACGCGGACACGCAGCTCGGTCATCTGCCGCCCGAGGTCGCTGTCGCCCTGACCTGGCAGACGCCCGTCCAGGCGCCCCCACGCCGCCCTCGCCGCCGTGTCGGCGTCAAGTAGATCCGCACCAGCCCTTGGAGGCGCCCCTGCATCCCGACTTCCCGCTCGATCCTTCCGCCGCGAACAACACCCAGTCTGCGTACTGGGTCGGCCCCCGGCACCTGGCCGGTGACGACGGGCAGCTCTACGACGCCGTTGCCGACACGCTCGCCAACCTTGGCTGGACGAGCCTGACGATCGTCCGCGGGCGACAGGAGCCGGACGAGGACCGAGAGGTCCTGCGCAGCACCGTCCTGCACATCAGCCCTGACACCCTCCGGTGGGCCCAGTGGGTCCTGGCGGACGAACCGTTCCATCTTGGCGGCCTGCCGATCGCCTGGCAGGTCTCGGCTCGCGCGGACACGAGCAGCCCGCTTGCGACGTGGTCCGCGTACTTCACCCCAGATGTCCCGGGCGAGATCCTCGTCGACTTCCTCGTCGCGCTCGATGCCCGAGATCAGCCCGCCGTGCCCCTTGCCGGGCCCGAGCTGGTCATGGACGCCGTCACGGCACACGGCTGGCTCCGCCACATCGATCAGCCCGACGCCTGGGCGATGGACCCGACCTTCACCTCGCACCTCAGCCTGGGCGAGGTACCGCCCCTCATTCAGGACGGCGACCCGCGGGCCCTGACGACCGAGGCTGACGAGGCCGGCCCCGCTGGATGGCAGGCATGGGCCGAGCCCGTGTTCGGGGCGCGGTATCTGTGGGCTGCGTCTTTCGGCGCAAGCGTGCCGCACGACCTTGTCCGCGTGTTCGCCGCCTCGCTCAGCTCCACCGCGCCGGTCCTGCGCCGGGTCCTGCCCGCGAGCACACAGGATCGCCTCTTGCGCGCCCCGGCCCTCTAGCGCCTAGGCAGGGCCAGAGCGCCACCTCGACTGCATGAAGCTCGGTCACCCCGAATGGGAGGGCCGAGCTTCATGCGTGCTGGCCCCGTGCGCTGACCGCGCACCGTGCTGCTCTGGCCTGGGCGAGCCGCCTATGCGGCGACGAGCATCAGCAGGTCGTCGACTCCTTCTGCGGTGCGAACGCGCTCGAAATCGGGCACGAGGTCTTGCACCAGCTTCTCGCAGCGCGGGGCGCCGATCCGGCGGGCGAGCCTGAGGGCCTCGTCCGCCGCCTGGGCGGCGAGCTCGGGCTCCTTCGACTTGAGATGGCTCGCGGCCTGATAGGCGAGGAAGACCCCTCGGGTCTTGTCGCGGGTGGTGGGCAGCAGTTCCCGCCCCTCGGCGATCAGATGGTGGGCGCGGGCGGTCTCGCCGAGGTCGAGCAGGCACTGGCCGGAGTCGACGGCGAGGTCGGCCTCGGACAGCCACGAGCACCAGGCCGGCAGGGGCCTGGTGCTCGAGGTTCCAAGGAGATGCTCGGCTGCTGACAGAGCGCGCAGGGTCTCACGCTTCTCTCCCTGCGCGGCGTGGGCACGGGCCAGGCGGAGGTGAAGCAGGGACTGTACGTCGGTGACATCGACCGGCAGGTCTACCGTGAAGCCTTCGCCGAGGTAGTCGGCCGCCCCGCCGAGCACCTCCCCGCTCGCGGCACCGGCGTCACGATGCCCCTCGCGGTTCGATCCCTCCTCCTGGACAACGGCGTCTCGGAGGACGACCTCCCCGAGCTGCTGCCGCGGATGGTGGACCTCGTCCCCCAACGCCTCGCCGCCCATACGGATGACCTGCGTGAACACGGCGTCCTCATGCCCGGCGCGGTGGAAGCGCTGCGCTCGGTCCACCAGTGCCCCGACTACGTACCGACCATCGTCACGGGCAACCTCAAGCCGAACGCCCTGCTGAAGCTCGCGGCCTTCGACCTCGGAGGCTACGTCGACGCCGAAATCGGGGGATACGCCTCCGACGACCAGCATCGGCCGGCGCTCGTCGGGATCGCGCAGAAGCGCGCTCAGGCCAAGCACGGGACGATCTTCACCCGTGCCAACACCGTCATCATCGGCGACTCCCTCGAGGACGTCCGTACCGGCCTCGAAGGCGGTGCCGCAGTCGTCGCGGTCGCCTCTGGGAAGACCCCGGCTCCCGTCCTGAGAGATGCAGGAGCCGATGTGGTTCTCGAGACTCTGGAAGACCTTCAGGCACTGCGTGACGCCATGGCAGGCTTTGCCTCGCCGCACGGTTGAACCGCACCGTAGGTGAGCGCGAGCCTGTCGCGAGTGTTCGGCTGCGGCGTTGTGCATGGTGCGCGAGCGTGTGCCGCAGCCTACCGTCGACAGTCGACGCTCAGACGTTCCTGGTGAGCTCCTCAGGCAGGAGTGATCCGGTCCAGCTCGTCACGATCGGCAAGGCGTTCCACTGGATGGACCGTGCCCAGGTCGCCGCAAACCTCGACCAGATCGCCACCCCCGGCGGCACCGTCGGCATCGTCTCCGACAGCCACCCCGACAACCGGCCCCGCGACGACTGGGAACCTGTCACCGCAGAAGTACGCAGCCGCTACCTCAGACCACAGCGGCGCGCCGGGTCGGGAACCTACGAGCACCTCGCCGAGGGGCACAGCGCGCTCCCTGTTCTCCCACGTCGACATCCTGCGATGGGACCGCATCATCCCCGCACCCTGGACGAAGTGATCGGCCTGCAGTTCTCGTTCAGCTACAGCACACACACCCCGCTCGGCGATCACATCGCCGAGCAGGGCGGGAAGTTCGAGGAGCACGTCCGCACCGAAGCCCTGATCGCCGCCCGTTCAAAAGTCGATAGTGCCGGCGGCCGAAATCGGCCGCCGGTCACGGAGGTCCCTGTAGCGTGACCGGCCTTGTCGATCGGAGGAGAGCCATGCCTGAGAAGACCGCAGAGTCCGGCGGTACGTACGCCGCTCACTACGCCGACGTTCACCTGATCGTCCGCCGGGGCGACGAGTTTTTGATGGGGCGACGTCGCAGTCAGCCGGTGTTCCCCGGCATGTACCAGGTACCAGCCGGGCTGATGGAGGACCACGAGCCTGCCGCGCTGGCAGCCGCCCGGGAGTTCACCGAGGAGACCGGCGCCACCGCCGACCCCTCCGACGTACGGTTCGTGCACCTGATGCACCACGTCTCCACTCACGCCGGGTCACGGCGGATCGCCTTCTTCTTCGAGGTCGACCGCTGGCACGGCCAGATCGGAAACCCCGAGCAGGACAAGTGCGAGGGCTGGCAGTGGTACAAGCCCAGCAGCCTTCCCGCGCCTCTGCCTCCGTACCTCGCGGTCGCCCTGCAGCACATCGCCGATGGCATCACGTACAGCGAATACGCCTGGCCCTCTGCATGAGTGCCGGCAAGACGTGGATGCGGCCGGTGCGCAGTACCGGGCACCAACCGCACACTGCTGACACCTCCATGAAAGGAAGAACGCATGCCGGTCAGGGAGTTAGCCCGTCGCGCCGTGGTCGCGGATGCGCCCGAGCTGGTCAGGCTGCGATGGATCATGTTCGGGTCGCCTGGTGCAGCGCCCGCTCCGCGATGGGCGGCGGACTGCACAGCGGCATTCGCCCAGCGCCTCGGCGACCCGCTGTTCGCCATTTTCGTCGTTGACACCGGGAGGGGCGGCCTGGCCGCGTGCGCTGCAGGAACCTGCACTCCTCGACTCCCCAGCCCGGGGAACAGTGCCCCCTATGCCGGGCACATCGGGTCAGTGGCCACCGACCCGGTGCACCGCCGCCGTGGATACGGCCGGGCCTGCGTCACGGCCGCGCGCGATTGGCTAGCCGGGCAGGGCTGCGCAGTCATCGATCTGTACGCATCGGCGGACGGCCGCCCCCTGTACGACACGATGGGCTTCGTTGTCCGGTCTGATGTCGCGATGATCTGGCGCGCACCGAGCGCGAGCCGCGAATGGTGACTGGTCAGGCCCTCGGGCAGGACTGGCAGCCCGCACCGCTGAGTGAGGTCGCCGCGCTGTTCTCGAAGACGGCTGCCCCGTGGTGGATCGCGGGCGGTCATGCCATCGAGCTCGCCACGGGCCGGTCGTTCCGCGAGCATCACGACATCGACGTCCTCGTGCTGCGCCGAGACCAGCTCGCCGTTCAGGAGGTACTTGCCGGGTGGCAGTGGTGGGCTGCTGACCCGCCGGGGAACCTGCGGCCCTGGCGGCCCGGCGAGCTGCTGCCGGTCGGCGTGCACGACGTCTGGTGCCGACCCACCGCGTCGGCACCGTGGCGGATTCAAGTGATGCTCGACGAGGCCGAGGGCGACGACTGGGTGTCGCGGCGGGACCGCCACGTGCGGTGCGGTCTCGCGGACCTGGGGGCAGTCTCCGCGGCCGGCATCCCCTACCTGCGGCCGGAGGTCCAGCTTTACTACAAGGCGAAGCAGCCGCGGCCCCGGGACGTGGTCGACTTTGCCGCGGTGCTGCCGATCCTCGACGCCGGACAGCGGGCATGGCTCGTGCAGTCGATCGGCAGCACGTACGGGCCGCACCCATGGATCGAGCAGCTCGGCGAGTAGGTGCTGAGTCCGTCGCACGCCGACTCAGCTGACCGGCTGGGCGTGGGGATGGGCCTCGTGCCAGGCGTCCCAAATGTCGCTGCGGAGTTGGCCTCGCGGTGGCACTTCCATGCCCTGGTCCTTGGCCCACCGCCGCACCTCGGCCACCGGCGATGTTGTCGCGGTTCTTGAGGGCTCCGGTCGGCGGCGCGCGGGGATAGCGGGGTGGGCGGGCGGCTGTGGCAGGTTGTTGGGGGGTGCTGGCGGTGAAGTCGCGGCGTTCGAGGATGCGGCGCCGCTTGTGGTGCATGCGTTCCAGCCAGGGCACGTCCGCGTCGAGGCCCCAGATCCCACCCCTGCCATGGGGCGATCCAGCCGATGGCCTACCCGCCCGGCGCCGAGTCCGTTGGACGCCCAGGTTCGCGGCCGCGAGGTTCGGCGCAGTTCCTTCGGGCACGTACGCGAAGCCGTCCCAGGACTCCAGGCCCCGCGGTTCCTCGGGCCGCACGTGCGTGGCTCCGCCGCCGACGGGGCGGTGACAGCGGTAGACGTCCATCGGCGCACGCCTGCGATGGTTGGTGCAGGGCGAGCGGGTCGCCGGGGTCGTTGCTCGGGAGGGCGTGGGACGGCTGGTTCGGCGGTCCGGGATGGGCGAGCGTGCCCACGGTCGTTGCGCTGCCTCGTCTACTCGTACGACCAGGCCCGGCCAGTGGCCTCGCCCGTCTTGCGGTACTCGTCGACGGGGATCGGCCTCACGCCGGGCCGCATCCGGTTCAGCAGAAGAAGTCCGTTGAGGTGATCGATCTCGTGTGTGATGAGCCGCGCCTCGCCCCGTTCGTAGACCGCGGTCTCGGTGCTGCCCTCTGGCGTCACCGATTCCACCGTGATCCGCAGGGGCCTGGGGACCAGGGCCCGTACGTCGAAGAACGACAGGCACCCTTCGAACTTTTCGTCGATCTCTTCGGCTGCGGCGGTGATGCGGGGGTTGAGCAGCACGATCGGGTCGGCGGTAGGCGGCTGGACGACGGCCGCGGCCCGGCCGATGCCGATCTGCGGGGCAGCTAAGCCCAGGCCCTTGCCGGAGAAGTCGTGGGCGCGGCGGATGCGTTCCATGGCGTCGAGAAGTTGGCCGACGACGGTGTCGGCGGCCTCCCGCTCGTCAGGGAGTGCAAAAGGGCGGGCGGGGGCGGCCAGGATGGGCGCGCCGTACTGGACGACGCCGAGGTCGCGCATCTGCTGGCTGGGTCGCACCTGGACCATTCCCCTTTCACGGCTGCTGATCGGGATTCTGCCCGATGGGTCGGCGGGGAGGGTCCTGTTTCAGTCCAGAGGAGGCCGGTCAGACCAGGGGCGCTGTCGACGGCCACAGGTAGGATCAGCCGTTCTGGGTGCCGGGGCGGGTACAGACCGTGACGGTACCGCCTAGCCCTCGTCCCTCTCGGGGCGCGGCCGAGGCTCTGCTGCTCGGCCTGATCCGCCCGGTGGCCGGCCTGGGCGACCTCGCCGCGCTGACCAGCCAGCCGGCCCCGGACCTCAGCCGCCTGTCGGCGCAGGTCCGGGAACGCGCGGCCGGGCGCCAGACCGAGGCCAAGGCCGCGTACGAGGCCCTGGCTCGGTTCGATCTGAACTACTTCGGTAACGCCTGGGGCGACCTTCTCGCGAAGGTCGCCTGACCGGCGGCTACGCCTGCGCGGCGGCCAGCTTCTTCGCCGCCGCGTCCAGGCGGGCCAGCACGCGGTCGCGGCCGAGCAGCTCCATGGACTCGAACAGCGGGAGTCCGATCGTGCGGCCGGTGACCGCGACCCGGATGGGTGCCTGGGCCTTGCCGAGCTTGAGGCCGTGCTTCTCGCCGACGGCGAGCAGGACGGCCTTCAGGTCGTCCGCCTTCCAGTCCGCGACGGTGGCCAGCTCGGCGCGGGCGTCGGACAGGATGTCGCCGGCGCCGGCCTTCATCGCCTTGTTCCACGACGCCTCGTCCTCGACCGGCTCGTCGAGGAACAGGAAGTCCACGTAGCTGGTGATCTCCGACAGCAGGGCCAACCGCGTCTGGGCCAGCGGGGCCGCCGCCTCGAAGAGGTCCTTGTCGAACGCGTCCGGGTCCCAGGGCGCGTACGGGGCGACGAGCCACGGCGCGCAGGCGTTGGCGAACTGCTCCGGGGAGAGCGCGCGGATGTAGTCGCCGTTGAACGCCGTCAGCTTCTTCACGTCGAAGAAGGCCGGCGCGGTGTTGACGTCCTCGATCCGGAAGAGCTGCTCCAGCTCCTCGTGCGGCATGATCTCCCGGTCCTCGCCGGGGCCCCAGCCCAGGAGCATGAGGTAGTTCACCATCGCCTCGGGCAGGAAGCCCTCGGCGAGGTAGTCCTCCAGCGCGACCTTGTCGCGGCGCTTGGACAGCTTCTGCCGCTTCTCGTTCACGATCACCGGCAGGTGTGCCCACACCGGCGGCTCCGTGCCGAGCGCCTCCCACAGCAGCTGCTGCTTCGGCGTGTTCGACAGGTGCTCCTCGCCGCGGATGACCTGCGTGATGCCCTCGTCCAGGTCGTCGACGACGTTGGCGATCAGGAAGACCGGGGACCCGTCACCACGGGCGATCACGAAGTCCTCGATCGCACTGTTCGGGAACGCCGGCTCCCCGCGAATGAGGTCGACCACCACGGTCTCGCCCTCGTCCGGCGTCCGGAACCGCAGCGCCCGGCCCTCCTCGAAGGCGAGCCCCCGCTCCCGGCAGAACCCGTCGTACCCGAGGTGATCCGACCCCGTGCGCTCCTTCAGCTGCTCCCGGGTGCAGTCGCAGTAGTACGCCCGCCCGGCCGCGAAGAGCTCCAGAGCCGCTTCCCGGTGCCGGTCGGCGTTGTGCGACTGGAAGTACGGCCCCTCGAAGGCCGCGTCCTCGCCGTGGATGCCGATCGCCGCGAGCGCGTTGATGATCCCGTCGATCCACTCCGGCTGGTTCCGCGCCGCGTCGGTGTCCTCGATCCGCAGGACGAACGTGCCGCCGGACTGTCGCGCCACCGCCCAGTTGTAGAGAGCGGACCGCGCACCACCGACATGGAACATGCCGGTCGGAGACGGAGCGAAACGAACACGAACCGCAGGAGTAGACATGCGCCCCACGGTACCGACGCCGGGCACCGCTCCGGACCACCCCGTCCCCGCACCAGCGTTTTCTGGGCGTCCTCGCTCTCTACTCGTACGTCTCCTTCCACCGCTCCCGGTGCCGCCGGCCCCCTTGTCCCAGGCCGTTGACCGCGCCGAGCGACAGCAGCGAGGCCCCGTTGTTCCACAGCCCGAGGTGATCGCGATGGACGGCGAGGATGTCGTTCTCCGTAGCGAACTTCTCAGCCGGCCCGCTGAAGTACGTGGTGGCCACGAAGATCGCCACGTCGACCTTGAAGTGCACCCTCGCGCCCAGCAGGTCCCGCACCTCCCGGCTAGGGATCTTGCCCTTGGGCGTGTACCGCTTGCACTGGATCACCATGCTCCGCCCGTCGGGAAGGATGCCCAGGACGTCGGCCCCGTTGTCGTGAGAGCCGCCGACCCTGCGCACCTCGGTGCACCCGTCTCGCCGGCACAGGTCCACGACGAAGTCCTCGAACTCCGTCCCGGTCATCGCGTCGACCTCGGCCAGAGTCCGGTGCCCGGCCTTCACAGCCTCGTCGTGCCGCCAGCGCCGATCAGCGCCTCTGGTGGACCGATCGGTTCGCCACAACCACCACCCACCGCCGGCGACGCCACCGAGAACGAGGGCACCCACGAGATAGGGCCAGATCTCCCCCCAGAAGGCCACCAGCACGATGAGGCTCACGCCTCCAGTGATGGCGCCGATCTTGAGTCGCTGCTGGCGACGCTTACGCGCGGCCGATACCCGTCGCTTCCGTGCCGTCGCCATGGCCCTCCCTTTGGTCCAGCACAGCAGGATCAAGGAGGCCGCGCCGAACCGTAAGGGCGCCGATCAGCCAATGGCTGATGTCGTTCGCTCGGCCTGCAAGAGGATGGCGGAGGCACCTGGCCGGCGCCGCATGTGTCGAAACCAGCAACAGCGCCGGGAGCGCTCACACCCGTACCGCCCGATGAGAGTCGGGACGGTACGAGTGCGGGGACGCCTGTCAGGCGTCCGGGGCGCCGCCGAAGCGCTCACGATAGGACTCCAGGTCCTCTTCCGTGATCTTCGCGAAGAGCACCGGCGGCACCGTGAACGCGGTGCCGGCCGGGACGGTGTCCAGGGACTTGGCCTGCTCGGCGGTCACCCAGGTCGCGGTGTCGTTCTCCAGGGCGAAGGCCCCGCGCATGGCGGCCGACGAGGTCGGGATGAACGGCTCGGAGACGACCGCGTACAGGTGGATCAGGTTCATCGCGGTACGGAGCGTCAGCGCGGCGCCCTCGGCGTCGGTCTTGATCTCCAGCCAGGGGGCCTTCTCCTCCAGGTAGGAGTTGCCCGCGGACCACAGGGCGCGCAGGGCGGCGGCGGCCTTGCGGAACTGCAGGGCCTCCATCTGCTCCTCGTACTCGCCGAGCAGCCGCGCGACCTCCTCGCCCAGCTTCGCCTCCGCCTCGCCGGCGGCGTGCCCGGCCGGGACGTCGTCGCCGAACCGCTTGCGGGAGAACGACAGCACGCGGTTGACGAAGTTGCCGAGGGTGTCGGCCAGGTCCTTGTTGACCGTGGCGGTGAAGTGCTCCCAGGTGAAGGAGGAGTCGTCCGACTCGGGGGCGTTGGCGATCAGGAAGTAGCGCCAGTAGTCGCCGGGGAGGATCTCCAGGGCCGCGTCGGTGAAGACGCCGCGCTTCTGCGAGGTGGAGAACTTGCCGCCGTAGTACGTCAGCCAGTTGAAGCCCTTGACGACGTCGACCTTCTTCCACGGCTCGCGTACGCCGAGCTCGGTGGCCGGGAACATCACCGTGTGGAAGGGGACGTTGTCCTTCGCCATGAACTGCGTGTACCGGACGGTGTCGTCGGCCTCGTACCACCACGACTTCCAGTCGCGGCTCTCGCCGTCGGGAGCGGCGTCCGCCCACTCCTTCGTCGCGGCGATGTACTCGATCGGGGCGTCGAACCAGACGTAGAAGACCTTGCCCTCGGCGGCGAGCTCAGGCCAGGTGTCGGCCGGGACGGGCACGCCCCAGTCCAGGTCGCGGGTGATGGAGCGGTCGTTCAGCCCCTCAGTTAGCCACTTGCGGGCGATCGAGGTGGACAGGTGCGGCCACTCCGCGCTGACGGTGGCGATCCACTCCTCGACCTCGTGCTGGAGCTTCGACTGCAGCAGGAAGAGGTGCTTGGTCTCGCGGACCTCCAGGTCCGTGGAACCGCTGATCGCCGAGCGCGGGTCGATCAGGTCCGTCGGGTCCAGGACACGAGTGCAGTTCTCGCACTGGTCGCCGCGGGCCTTGTCGTACCCGCAGTGCGGACAGGTGCCCTCGACGTACCGGTCCGGCAGGAAGCGCCCGTCGACCGGCGAGTACACCTGCCGGATCGCCCGCTCCTCGATGAAGCCGTTCTCGTTCAGCTTCCGCGCGAAGTGCTGCGTGATCTCGACGTTCTGCTGCGAGGAGCTGCGCCCGAAGTAGTCGAAGGCCAGCTCGAACCCGTCGTACACGGCCTTCTGCGCGTCGTGCGCCTGCGCACAGAACTCGGCGACCGTCAGCCCGGCCTCCTTGGCCGCCAGCTCGGCCGGCGTGCCGTGCTCGTCCGTGGCGCAGATGTAGAGGACGTCCTGACCGCGCTGGCGGAGGTACCGGGAGTACACGTCCGCCGGAAGCATCGACCCGACCATGTTGCCCAGGTGCTTGATCCCGTTGATGTAGGGAAGCGCGCTGGTTACCAGGTGTCGAGCCATCCTTGGATGCTCCATTTCGTACGTACGGCGCCGGTGGCGCTGCCACGGCGGGCCCAGGTCGGAGGCCGCAAACGACGCGGACCAGGCAGGTCGCGAGGGAGCGTCACCAACACGCGGTGACGGATTGGGATTGCAGCCACCGCCATCGTATCGAGGGTGCTGGATTCCCTTCGCGGTGATTTCGGCGCCGGCTTGGACGGCCGAAAGTGCTCGGCCGTCCGGGACAGGCGGCCAAGCGAGTCCCGTACGGCCGAGGCATCCCTCATTCTAGGGCCGGGGGCTACCGCGGAGTCGTTGCTGAAGGACCGATGTAGTCGGCGTGAGCCCACACCGTGGCCGACGAAAGGGGAGTGCTGTGAACCTGTTGCCAACCGCTACGAGTGCCGATGTCGAGGAGCGGCAGCCGCGTGTCGCTGTCCTGCCGATCGGTTCCTTCGAGCAGCATGGCCAGTACCTCCCGCTGATCACCGACACAGCGATCGCCTGCATCGTCGGTCAGGAGATTGCCAGTGCCTACCCGGTGCACCTGCTTCCACCGATCACGATCTCGTGCAGCCACGAGCACGCGGCGTTCCCGGGCACGGTCAGCATCAGCGCCAGGACCCTGTTCGCGATGATCGACGACATCCGGGCATCCCTCGCGCGCTCCGGAATCGACAAGCTCGTGATCATCAACGGCCACGGCGGGAACTACGTCCTGTCCAACGTGGTTCAGGAGGCGAATGTCGACGGCCCGACGACATCCCTGTTCCCGCTGGGGCCTGACTGGTCTCGCGCCCGGGAGTGCGGCGGACTGGTGTCAGACCGGCACGGAGACATGCACGCCGGCGAGATCGAGACCTCGATCCTGCTGCATGCCGCTCCCGACCTTGTCCGTGACGGGTTCGCCGACGCAGACCACGATGGCGGTGATCGCCTGTTCCTGCTTGTCCGGGGGATGAGCGAGTACACGAAATCAGGGGTCATCGGCTTTCCGTCGCATGCCACGGCGGATAAGGGGAAGGCCGTTCTGGACAGCCTGCGATCGAGCTTCGCGCAGCACCTTGAAGCGCTGGGTGAGTGGACCTGATCGCGCTGGAGTCTGTCGTACGCAACCTTGGCGGTCGGATGAAACAACTGGCGGCCGGGGCGTGACCGAACATGCCTCCCGCGAGTTCCGCCCCTGCCGCGCCAACCGACAAGCCGTGCTTCCACCGGCCCGCTCGGAGGTCGCCCCAGACTGCAAGTGCAGAGCCGTACCGGATCTCCTTCAACCGACACCGCCGCCGATGAGCGTTCCAACGGGGGCGGTGTCGGCCGACTTCTGCGCTACGAGGAGGTCAAGCCTCGCTGAATGGCGATCTCCACGGGGGAAGGACCATCCTCCCCCGCAATCTGAATCGGCTGTGCCGGGTGCAGTGGCGGCTGGCCGAGGAACCGCGGAACCGACCCTCGGTGTGGCTGCGTCGCGTGCACCAAGAACGGATGGCGCAGGAAGACGTCCCCCACCCGATCGGTAGCCAGTACTTGAGGGGGTCCGGAGGTCGCCTCGAGAGGTCCCGTGGCCGCTAGGTCGTCACTGCTCAGTAGTCAGGTGTTCCTTCCTAGGCGGCAGGATCGCGGAGGAATTGGCTGGGGCGGCCCGACCAGGTGATCGACAGCTGCTCGCGGGCGCGTGTGGCGGAGACGAAGAGCAGAGACTGCTCGCGGCGGAGGTCTGCGGCGTACTGGAGGCGGTCCTCGGCCTCTGGGGTGACAGCGCTGGGTAGCGGCATGTGCTGGGCGCCGGCCCCGACGATGGCGACAGCGCGGTACTCGAGTCCCTTGATGCGGTGCATCGTCATGACGTGGACGCCTTCGTCGGGGTCGGGGACGCGGTAGTCCTCGACCTTCACCGCGGCCAGCTTGGCGTCACGCAGTGCCTGAACAGCGCTGTCGGCGATCGCGTGGGTTCGGGCTACGACCGCGATCTCGTGGGGCTTGATCCCTTCCTGCTGCCAGCTGTCTACGCGCTTGGCCAGCGCTGTCATCTCTTCGGAGGAGGTGCGATAGCCGGTGGTTTCAGGTCTGGCCCCCGCCAGTACGGAGCGGTATCCGCGCAGCTGCTCCGGGTTTCCGTCGAGGTCGTCAAACTTGGAGTCGCCGAGAAGGTTCAGGGAGGCGGCGAGGATTTGCCGGGTGGTGCGGTAGTTGAGGGTCAGCCGCTTGGAGCGCCCACGGATCTTGATGCCGTGGGCACTCAGGGACGTCCGGTTGTCGTAGATCCGCTGGTGCGCGTCGCCGACGATGAACAGGTCGTCGTCGCCGTCAGGGACCAGCGCGCGCAGCAGTTTCCAGTGGGCGGCGTGCAGGTCCTGGGCCTCGTCCACGACGATGTGACGGTACGGGCGCTCTTCGTCGGACCAGCCGGAGGCGATCCGGGCTGCCTGAACGGCGAGCTGGGTGACGCCGGCGGCCTTTTCACGGTCGAGTCTGCGCTCGAATTCCTCGACGAGGGACCAGACCTGGGCGCGTTCGGGGCGGTTGAGGCGTCGTCCGCGCCCGGCGCGGCTGGCGGCGAAGTACTCGTCGCGGCTGCGGATGTCCTGGGCCAGCACCACCTGCTTCCACTCGGCGTCGAGGAAGCGGCCGTCGAAGCGGGGCGTCTGCTGCTCCTGGGAGAGTTCGATCCACCGGTTGAGGATCTCGCCGTCCTTGAGCCTGCTGGGCGCTTCCGCGCCGAAGGTCTCCTTCACGGTGCCGTAGGCGACCTTGTCGATGTTCCGTACGTCGACCTTGGCGAGCAGTTGAGCGCCGCCGAGGTCCTTGAGCATGGACTTGAGCAGGTTGGCGAGGTTGGTGGTGAAGGTGGTG
This sequence comes from Streptomyces sp. NPDC058052, assembly GCF_042885515.1. Lineage (NCBI taxonomy): Bacteria > Bacillati > Actinomycetota > Actinomycetes > Kitasatosporales > Streptomycetaceae > Streptomyces > Streptomyces sp. NPDC058052. The sequence goes on from NZ_JBHVRX010000013.1 coordinate 50,983, forward strand.
AGCAGGATGGCCTGGCCGGCGGGCAGGCGTTCGGCTAGGGCCTTGACGCGGTGCAGGGCCACGACCGTCTTGCCTGTTCCAGGGCCTCCGGTGACGCGGACGGAGCCCTTGTAAGGGGTCTTGCGCTCGGCCAACGCCCGCTGTGCCGGGTGCAGGAAGATCCGCCAGGCGGACAGGGGCTCGGTGAGGATCCGCCCGAACTCGGCGAAGTCGCCGGTGACCACGAAGGCTTCCTTGGTGGCGGGGCGTTCGATCGCGGCCTCGTAGTCCTGGGTGTCGACCTCGTCGTTGGTGGCCGCGAGTGAACTGACCTGCTCCCAGACCTCTTCGACAGACATGCCGTCGGCGAGGCACAGGATCACGTCGCGAGCCAGCTTGGGCAGGGTTTCGACGATGCCGAGGACCGCGTCCTCGCTGCGGATCTCGCGGAGCGCCGGAACGATGGAGGCGTGGACGCCCAGTCGTTCGAAGTCAGCGTCGGAGACGCTGGCGAACAGCGACGGCGTGTCGGGCGTGGTACTGGCGGCCTTCGCCTGTCCGCTGAGCGTGCCGTAGAGGCTACCGAGATTGATCAGCTCGATGCCGCCGGTGACCTTGTTGATGTCAAAGAGGATGTTCGCGGCGAAGTCGTAGGCGTCGTCGTGCGGCAGCACAGCGACCAGGTAGTAGATGCGGTCGGCATAGTGCATGAGCACGGCCCGGTAGTTGTCGGTGACGCGTGCGGTGCGGACCCTCTTGTCCTTGGCGCCTTTCGGCGGCTTCAGGTTGAGGCCGTTAGAGTCCGGGTCGCGCTGCATCTTCATGATGAACTGCAGCACCTGCGGCTGGACGGAGCCGTCCAGCGCGTCATAGGACTTCCCGAAGACGTCCGCCATGATCACCTTGGCGCCGGACATCAGTTCCCCTCCAACTTCTTGATGAGCTCAGTTACATTCACGGCGCCAGCGCTCGCGACATACCATCCGTCGCGCGCGAAGAGGGCGTCTCGCCGCTCGTCCAGGTCGATGAAGACGGCGACCTTCCTGTCTGGCCAGGCAAGTTCGGCCTGCATCGCCTGGTCCCCGTACTCGAAGCCGACTTCGGGCACGTCGATGCGTCCGTGGCGGGCTTCCTCGACGAGAGCGAGCAGGACGTCCTCGACCTGGGACGAGGCCCATTCGATCGCTTCGGTCCATGCCTGAGGCAGTGGCTGCGGGGCCCCTGCCTCTGTGGGCAGCGCACTGGTCAGCAGAGCCACGGTGTGCGGATCGACCTGACCGCTGGTGGACACCGCGACCTGGTGGAAGGAGCGGGGGAGTTCGTCGGGGCCGGCGGGCTGCAGGAACTGCAGCAGGTTCGACCAGCGCAGCCAGTCCGTCCAGCGGTCCTTGTGCTCGTTGCCTGTGATGGCTTCCGGCCGGTCGTCGAGCACGGCCAGCGCTGACCATGCCCGCATATCCGGTTGCTTGCTGCGCGGCTCAGGCCGACGGTCCAGCAGGCCGATGATCCGCGTCTGGCCTGAGGTGCGAGCGTCGAACGCGACGGCCTCTGTGGCCGAGGCCGAGGCCGACAGGTTCGCGCCGCGCAGTACGTCGTGAAGCACCCGTCCGGTCTCTTCGCGGTCCACCGGCTGGGGGCGCGCCGCTGCTCCGAAGCCGCCCAGCAGGCCGGCTGCCCGTCGAGCCCACTTGGCCCGATCGGGGTCGGCGAGGAACTCCAGCAGGGTTTCAACCGGGTTGCGTAGCACCGGGTCGAGGGTGTCGTCGGGGCGGGCCTGGCCAACCAGGCTTTGATGGATCTGGCGGGCGAGCTGGAGTGCGGCATCTGTGTGAAGCGGCCGGGCATGGGCACGAACCTGCTGCCCTTCCGCCGCACTGCCGACACCTGCTGCCCACGTCATGACGTCGTCCCAGGTCAACTGCCATACCAGTGCGCCGTCCGCCCGGAGGGCCGCGCGCTTGGCGGCGTCGTCGGCGATGCGATTGACCTTCTCGCTCGCGTGGAAGGCGAAGCCGTCGAGGAAGACCGCGACCCGTTCCGCTGGGCCGTCGGTCCGCTCCAGGAGGAAGTCGGGTTCGCTGGGCACGGAGGTTTTCGTCCGTACGTGGTCCCGCATGCGCCAGCGCGTGGCCGCATCACCGCGTGTGAAACGGAGCTCATGCTCCACGCCGCCCTGGCCGGCCTTGGCGGCGACAGACCCGTCTTCTTCGTCCCTGCGTCCCCAGGTGATCAGGGTGCGGACGAACCGGTCCTCCAGTTCGCTGTCGACGAGCTGGTCGATGCGTACGCCGGAGAGGGTGTCGACGGCTTCGACCGCCCAGTCCTTGAGGATCTCGTCCAGGAGTTCCTTCGCGATGCGCAGCGAGACGTGCGGGTGTTCGCTGCTGGATACGAAGGGAAGCAGGCAGCGATGGCAGGGGGTGCGCTGCTCCTCCTTCTGGCAGGGGCAGTCCCGCAGCGCTGTCTGCGCGAGGGTCAGGACACGGTGCAGCACCGTGGCGTCCGCCAGGTGCTCCAGGTAGCCGGTGCCGCCGGGCATCGAGTCGTGCAGGACGAGGAACCGCCGGCGCAGTTCCTGGCTGTCGCCGGGCATGCTGTCGGTGACCACACGGATGTGGTCGGGAGCGCCGCCGAAGTGCTTGGTGATGCCCAGGAGCAGGGCCGCCTTGAAGGAGATGAGGCGGTCGGCGAGGTCGATTGTGGAGACGGGCAGCAGGATGCGCAGCGCCTGGGTGGTGAGCTCGTGGGCGAGCAGCAGTTTCTCCGTCGGCTCGTGGGCGACGCCGTCGTCGCGGTGTGAGCACCAGTACGCGTGGCGGGTGCCGATCCGCTGGGCCGAGGGGTCCCATGCCTGCGGGTGGGTGCCGCGCACGCCTCCGCATTCCAGGCATGTCTCGAAGCCGGAGACCTGGACGTCTTCTCCGCGGATCGCGTGGGTCGACCCGGGTGCGGCTGAGGGCCCGAGGTTGATCGTGCGGATCGTCGCCACGCGGGCAAACTCGACGCCGAAGGGCAGGCCGCTGCCAGAGCGGCGCCACGCCCTCAGTCCTTGCGGCTGGTCCTTGTCGATGTCGACGAGCGTGACCACGTCGAACTGTTTCCGCTCGCGTTCGTCGCGCTCGTCGGTCAGCCGGGCGTCTTCGCGTCGCTCGCGGGCGAGGACCCGCTCGGGCACCAGCACCTTGTGTACGGCCCCCGGGTCGGCGATCTGCGGTGCCTTGCAGCGCGGGCAGGCGGTGATGTCGAGTCCGGTTTCCTCGGTGGCCACGAATCCGCATTCGGGGCAGAACCGCCACAGGGCGTACGCGTTCTCGCCACCGCCGACACCGGTGCCGAGGTCCACGGTGCTGACGATGAACTTGTAGCCGTCGCTGTGGAAGATGTTGCCGGGGGCAAGTTCGGTCAGTGCGAGCCGGGAGCCGCGGCCGTAGTCGGTCGAGCTCTCGTCGAACTCCCCGTCGCTGTCCTTCCACCACAAGGTGGCGTCTAGGACGGTCGCTTCGTCGTGGAGGGTGTAGTTGGGCAGCAGGCCCAGCCGCACAAGGGCGTTGATCGAGTTCTCCGAGACGAGGGCGTCCCGGCGCTTGCGTACGGTCCGCTGCTCGGCGAAGAGCTGGCGCCGCTGCTTGTCGCGCTCGGGGTCACCGGAAGCAGTCGACAGCGCGTCGAAGGCCCGGCCGATCTGCCGCATCCTCGAGCGCAGGGCAGCCACTCGCTTGTTCCACGCGCTGGCCGCGGCTCCGACGGCTTCCTCCAGGCCCTGGGCGGCGAAGTGCTGGACACCCTGGGCCGCGGCCGGGGTCATCGCGGGGAACAGAGCGATGAACGCGTCGGACAGCTGGGCATGGCGGGTGCCCGCGACGTCGAGGAAGCGCCTGAACCAGCCGTCCTCGGCCAGGCCATGTCCGAAGAGCTCCCCGATGCGCGGAGGCATGGGGCGTTCGGGGATCGCTGTGCCTTCCCACAGGCTGCGGTCCGCGGCGCGGTCGAAGAGGAAGGCCAGGTACTGGCGGCGCAGGATCTCCGAGGCGTCCAGGTAACAGTCCGGCGGGATGATCCGGCCCGCCAGCATCTGCTCCGGAACGTGCAGGTAGTAGTGGCTTCGGGCGCCTCGCGGTACGAAGGTGACGGTGAGCGAGTTGCCGGTGCTGCGGCCCGCCCGGCCGATCCGCTGCGCATAGTTGGCAGGCGCGGGCGGCATGGAAGCGAGAAGTACGGCAGACAAGTCGCCGATGTCGATGCCGAGTTCAAGGGTGGGTGTGCAGGTGAGAACGTTCGGGTCGAAGGCCGAGGCCCGGTTCTTGAAGGCAGCTTCAACATGCTCACGCCGCTCGCGGCTGAGCGCGCCGGTATGTTCAGCGGTCAGTACGTCGCCTGGGCGGTCGATGGTGTACAGGTGCCGGTAGTAGTCGGCGGTGTAGTCGCGGTCGTCCTCCACGAAGTGGCCCGAGCAGTGGAACCGCAGGCATGCGGTGCCCAGCCAGTCCTCGCGGCGGCTCGGTGGCACGGTCTGCCGCCAGGTGCAGGTGTCGCAGCGCACCCCGCACGCGTTCACGCCGGCTTCCCCGCCTGGTGCGGCATTGTCGTCGATGCGGTGTATGAGGACGTTGCGGGGCTTGAGCGCGTAAACGAGCGCGCCGCCCTCGGCGTGATAGGTGGCCAGGATTTCGCGCTGGGCGAGCAGTTTCATGGCGAGCTCGGCCACCGCCCGTGCCTCGCGCCGGTCGCAGCCCAGCGAGCGGTGACCCCAGTCCGCGAACCAGGTGTTGTCCCGGGTCAGAGAGTCGAAGCCGGTGGTGCGGGTGCTGCCCGACACGGGGAAAGCGGGGGCAGCGAGTCCCCTGGGGAAGGCAGGCATGCCGGTAGGACGGCCGCCCCAGACAGGCCAGCGCCTTGCGCCGGCCTGCCGGATGTACTCCTGCAGCCAGGGGTGATACAGAGCCCCGCGCAGGCGGAGTCGCTCGGCCAGCCCGCGCAGGAATACCGCGTACGCCCCGTCGTCTGGAGGCAGTGAAATTTGCCCGGGCAGGCGCTGGTGCCGCTCCCGCAGTTCGGCGCAGAGCGCGGGCAGATCCTTGAGGTCGACCTCCGCGGCAGCGGTTCGGGTCAGCTCCAGCGTGCGGCCCAGGCGGGAGCGCAGACCGAACTCCATGAGGGTCTGGAAGACCATGCGACTCTGCAGCATGTCCGCGCCGGCATCGCTGAAGTCCTCTGTTTCATCGAGGAGGGTGAGGATGTCCGGGTTTTCTCGCAGATCAGGCGGGACGATGGAGGCGAGTTCGCTGCGCTTGCCCGCGCCTGCGGCCGTCACGACAGCCTCGGCGGCGTCAGCAGCGAGATCATGTACAGCGACAGGCCGACCCGCGGTGAGGTGCTGGGTCAGCAGACCGCGGAAGGTGAAGCCGAAACTGCGGTTGGCGATGAACGCGGCGCGGTGGGTGGCGTCCTGCACCGAGTCGGTGAACACAAGCAGCTTCCGCTCGTCGCCGGCGAGTCCCCGGTCGGAGAAGAGCTGTGTGGTGGTAACCGAGGCGAGAGTGGCGGTGCCAGCACCGAGGAAGCGCATGCCGTCGTCGAGACCACACGAGGGGCACTCCTCGTCAGGGGCAGCGGGCAACGGCCCATGAGGCGTGATGACCGCGACGGTGTCCTCGGTCGGGTTGGTCGTCAGCCGCTCATTTTCGGCGTGCAGGTGCAGTACGGGGTACTCGTCCGGGCGAGCCCGCAGCATCCAGCGCACGGCCCGCTTCTTCTGTGCCGAAGCCTTGTAGATCTCCAGCGTGTTCGTCTTGAGCTGCTGCCACTCCAGTTCCGTGGACAACGCAGCCCAGCCGGACCGCCCGCAATGACGGCAGTACACGGCAGGAAGATGCCGCCGGTAGGGCGGCCCCACAGGGCGACGCGACGCATCGGTCCGCTCTCCGCCCTCCCCGGCGCTGTCGACTTCCGCCGGCTGATAGATGGCGAGGTTGGCGGGGTTCGGCCGGGAGTCCCCGGTCGGCCCGTCATCGTCGTACCAGCGGAAGTGGGGCTCAGCGGTCGCCGCACGGATGACGCGGCGGACCTCACGCACCCAAAGCTGGGCCTCAACCCGCAGGAATGGACCAGGTTTTCCCGTCACGGGGTGCAGGGTGCGGGCGTGCGAGATCAGTGCGAGGATCCGCGCGAAGGCGAGCTCGACAAGCCGAGGGTTGCTGCGCGCTGCCTCATCCCAGGCCGGTCCGCCGCCGCGCTGGGCGAACTCGCGGGCGATATCTGGGATCGTGACTGGGCTGGTCCCGGCGACGTCGAGGATCGCCTTGACCAGGATGTGCTGCTTGAGCTTGGCGCCGATCTGAACCGGATCACTGAGGGGTTGGCCAAGCATGAGCCGGGCCAGGTCTGCGAGCGCTGACTCGTCGTCCAGGGGGTCGGGCAGCCCTGCCAGAGCCGCAGGGGCTGGTGAGGGGAGCAAGAAGTCGGGGTCGGTGACGACCTCTCCGGGCAGCAGCCGGTTCTCGCCGATGAGCGCGGCGTCGGGAAACGGTGTCCCGAAGACCTTCTCCGCGAACTCACGCAACAGCTCCCGATCAGACCTCTCAGGCCCGTCCAGGGCCAGGGGCGAGGAGCCGCTGGGCATTCCCCCGCCGAGCGTCGCCGATGTCGCCACAGGTGTGATGTCGCCGAGGGGGCGTCCCTCGCGGGCTGCCCCGGTGGCTGCGCCCAGGCGGCGCAACAGCATCGCCACGTCGGTGCCCTGGGCGCCGTCGTAGGTGTGGAACTCGTCGAGGACGACGAAGGCGAGGGAGTCTGACTTCCAGAGCGGGGCATCCGGAACGCGCTGGAGCAGGAGGTCCAGCATCTTGTAGTTGGTGAGCAGGATGTCCGGCGGGTCGGCACGGATCGCGTCCCGATCGGTGATCAGGTGCTTGATGGTGGGATCGCCGGCGAGGGACGTTGCACCAGTGTCGCGGCCGTACGAGCCGGGCTCGTTCGAGTCTTCGTCCGATGCCGAGCGCGGTCCGGAGGCGCCGCCGATGTAGATGCCGGCGGTGACGTCCTTCAAGGCTGCCTCGGTACCGAGGAAGTCATCGATACGGCGGGCCTGGTCGTCGGCCAGGGCGTTCATGGGGTACAGCAGCAGGGCCTTTACACCCCGCTGTCCCGCGGCGCGAGAACGGGCGCAGTGGTCCAGGATCGGTACGAGGAACGACTCGGTCTTACCGGATCCGGTGCCGGTGGTGACGATGGTCGGCTCCGGCTGACGCCCCGCCTTTGAGGACAGCCGCTGCCATGCCGCGGCCTGGTGTGTGTACGGCGTGAAGTCCTTCGGGCACCAGTCGAGCGCGGCCCCCCACCCGGAGGACGCCTCCCGGAAGGGGGTGCGCACACGCAGATACGGCCCCCGGAACAGCCTGCTCTCCGGCCGCTCCAGGAACGCGTCGAGCTCATCGCGTACGTCGTCATCGGCGAGAGCGAAGCTCGTCGTCAGGTAGGTGGCGAGGGCGCGGCGAAGGTCCTCGGCGACCAGAGAGGGCAGCATGACGGCGTCTTACCTGCTTTCTGCCGGGACGTCGGCGAGGGCCTGATCGGCTTGGGCCGAGCCGAGGAGGTTGCCGTGATCCCCGTGCTCGGCGGCGTACGTGGCGTAGTCGCCGTACTCGCCAGCAAGCAGTCGCGCGGTGAAGTCCGCATGGGCCCGGGTCATCTCGGCCTCACGGTCGGGCTTCACCCAGCCCTCGGGGACTTCGGGCGTCGGGTCGCCGGCGCGGGCGGCTTTGACCCACGCCTTGACGTAGGCCGTTTCCTCGGGGGTCTGCCGGACTCCTACGTTGTGGGTGGCCGCACCGATCTTGTGGCCATCGGAGGCGTAGAACGCTTCCCATTCGTACTTGCGCAGCACGGCGAACTGCGAGCGATACATCGCGCACAGCTGCTCAGCGCTCAGCCCAAGCATCACCGCCGCCAGGGCGTCGATCTCCACGAGTGCCATCCGCCGGTCGTACTCGGTGCGCAGCGGGGTGGTCATGGACCAAGCCGCAACGACCTCATGCAACGCGGGGCGAGCGGAGGTGGTATCGGTCCACCGGTCCCTCTCCCAGGCCGACTCGAAGAGTTCCTCCCACAGGGGGGCGTACTCACGGGTGAGGCAGTTGAGACGCAGGGTACGAAGGAGGAGGGGAGTGGTAAGTGGATGAGAAAGTGGGCTAGGGAAGCTCCGTGCTAGCTCGATATTGACCTTGGAACTACCGGAAACTTTGACCAAGTAGTCGAAGGCAAGAGAAGACCAGAGGCCAGCGACGATCCCGGTGTCTCTGTTCGATGAAAGCGCAAGCGTAGGGACTGAATCGACGTGTGTCGGTCCGGGCACCATGAGGGCGGGTTGAAGCGAGCGCTCAGTATTCGACGTGATCATTCGACGCCACATGATCCTGAAGAATTCGCCCGATGACACCCCATCCCAAGACCGTCGCGCCGCTGCGAAGTCTTCCTTTGAGCACGCTCGTGCGTAGTTGGTGCGCGGCACCACTGCTTCGGGGAGCTCCGTCAGATCCCAGTAGGTGTAGTCCTTGTTGGACTTGCAGCCAGGATTTGGCTGCTTCGCGAAGGGAGTGGCGACTGAGAAATGCGGGCCCTGGATCACGGCCTCGTCCCAAGACTCTGGGATGGTGGTTCGCCGCTCAATGATCCCCTTCTCCTTAGCGCCCTTCTCGTCAAGATCACGAGACCACCAGTAATGGTGATCGTGAAGTCGCTCGGGGAAGGCTGCGAGGATGCGAAGTGCTTGGTTGTCGTCCACTGTTACTGCCCGCAGCACCCGGGCCCACTCGGCCGGGGTACCTGGCTCATCGATGACGGCGGCCCAGCTGGCGAGAACCTCCCGGTCCACCTGGACGATGCGGTGGCGATGCGGGCGCAGATCCCAGCCACCCTCGGGGAACTGGATTCCAGGCAGAGGCCCTTCACCACTGTGGGTGAAGGACCCATCCACCGTGGAGGGGTGCACGGCGCGGGCGATCTGGAGGAAGCCGATCTCGCGTGGCGGGCCGTAGACGCTAACCCCGAAGGGCTTGTTGTTGTCGACGTCTTCGAAGAGCAGGATGTTGTTGCCGTACTGGAAGTGCCGCCTGAGCCTGGCGTAGGTGGCGGCACGGAAGATCCCGCCTCGGGGCACCGAGAAATGGTTTTCCTCGTGGATCAGGGCCGCTGTTCCAGTGGCGCTCAGGTTGCGCCAAGACCGCTCCATGAAGTTCAAGTACAGGTTGGTCTGCATTCCGGCGAGCACTGGGTGATCGACTGCCGAGCCCAGGTGCGTGTCGCTACCGACCCAGGAGGAGACGTCGGCGAGATATGCCCGCAGGGCCTCGGGTTCGGTTAGCGCCGTCGCCCGCCTCTCGGCCTTGACCTCTTCGGACGCCTGCTTCTCAAGACCGAACCAGGCGTCGTGCTCCGCTACCGCGAGGTGATCCTTCCACTCGGACTTGAGCCAAGGCGGGTTCCCCACCTGTAGGTCGAATCCGCCCTGGAAAAAGACGTGAGCGAACTCCAGTTCCCAGTGGAAGAAACCCTCCCGGGTGCTGATCGCATCGACTTCGCTCAGCCAAGGGAAGCGCAGGGCAATTACGGGCATCTCGGCGCACTGGCTCATTAGCCGGTCGTTGGAGTCGTCCACGGCAAGTTGGTCGAAGTCGCCGGTGTCACCGAAGAGGCCGAAGAGGTCGTCGTGTCCTGCGGTGCTCGCCTTCTTGATCCCCTTTGCCTTGGCGGCCTTCGCTTTAGCTGGCGGCACACCTAGGACGGCCTCGCAGAACTCCAGCCATTCGCCCAGGTCCGGGGGCTCAGGTGTGTCGCGCTGGCCCACTGGCCAGAACCAGAGAGCGCACCAGGCGTCCATGACCAGCTTCAGTCGGCCCAGTGGGGCGCCAGGCTCCTTGAGGGCTGCCTCGATCCGCTCCCGTGAGACGGCCTCTGATGATCGGGGCAATGGCCGGTCCGGCTCCACCTCCCAAACGGCGATGTCACGGCGAATCTCTCTCTCGGAGATGACAAGCCGCCGCCTGGCCAGCTCCCAGAGACGCTCGACCCTGGTGGCCAGGGCAAGCAGCCGTTTGCCCTGGGCGACACTCAGGGTGGAGGCAGCTCGCTTACGCCACTCGGCAAGCTGATCCCGGTCCTCCTTGGCCAGTTCCTTAGCCTCGTCTGAGTCGGTGACCGCTCCCCATCCCTTTGCCGGGAGCAAGAAATGATGGATCTCCTCGCCGTCCCTGAAGGCACCTTCATCCGCGCCTTCCCTCAACGGGCGGTCGACTGGGGCTGCGGCCAGCCACGCCTTCTTCTTCAGCATCTCGGCCGGGTACACCGCGCGGCGTGCGCCGATAAGGGAGTTCCCGCGGCGCAGGTGGAGGCCGAACCAGGGGGCCTTGAGGCCCTCGTGCATCGCGTTCAGCCACAGCGACACCTCGGCCAGCTCGACTGCGGTGTGGTTGAGGTCTACGCCGTAGCAGTTGTGGAGGGCCAGGTACGCCTTGACCTTCTGCAGCTCTGCCTCGTACTGGTCCGGCGGCAGCTGCATGTCTTGGCCGCGCTCTACCGAGAGCTCACTCATACGGCGGCGCAGATACTCGGCGGCGAGCTGGTTGATGGCCTCGTTGAGGAACGCTCCCGAACCGAGGGCCGGCTCGCACACCACCAGGTCGAGGATGTCGCGAGCCCTAGTGGTCTTGCCATCCTGGTCGAGCAGCTCGGCCAGCGCGTGCATGACCGTGCTACGAGTGAGCACCTCGGGGGTGTAGTACGAGGCGGAGCGCTGTCGCTCGCGACCTGAGAGGCGGTAGACGAAGGAGCCCTTCTTGTGCTCGACCCGCCTGGGTACGCCCGTGATCTCGTCGGGGCGCTTGACGAAGACCTCGTCTTCGTAGCTGTCGGCTTCGCGCTGGGGGACGATCCAGGTGCCGGCCAGCCCTTCCGATTCAGGCTTGGCTACCTCGTACAGGTCCTCGGCAGCGAAGAAGCCGGTGTACGACATCAGGCCCTCGTACACCGCGCCGAGTTGGTTGATGCCGAGCTGGGCGTAGGAGATGAAGCCCTTGCCGGCGCCGTGGCTGAGCATGAGGCGGTTCAGCACCCGCCACAGCACCTTGTTGCGCAGTCGGGTGTCAACGCGCTGGCCGTCGATGCGTACCGATCCGATCAGCGGCGTGGCATTCGTGTGGAACAGGTCACTGCGCAGGGACTCGAAGCGGATGCCATCCGTGTCCAGTCCGATGTTGTTCTGATTCTTCTCTTCCAGTGCGCGGTGCCCCTGGTCGACGAGGCGGAACAGCAAATCCAGCGACTCGTGGAAGTGGAAGCCGTCTTGAGCCTCGTCCGGAAGGTCGTACGAGACGAGTTCACCGAGTCGGCTAAGCCCGTAACCGTCTTGGTAGGCGTCGTCCTTGCTGGGCAGAATGCCCAGCTCCGGTCGGGCTTCTGCGTACAACAGGAAGAGGATGCGATACAGGTACCGCAGCGATTCCCGGGTGAGCCGGTTGGCGAGTTCAGTGCTGCCGCCGAGTTCAGCGGGGTCGGCGTCCTGGTCGTGGATGCGGTCCAGGATCTCCTGGGCGATCAATTCGACGGACTGTCGCAGTCCCTCCCGTAGCTCCTTGGAGACGCCGACGGCGTGCTTGCGGCCCTTGTCGACGAGACTGTCCAGGAACCCGGCGGCTCCGCCTGCCGTCAGCAGGGACTCCGCACCGAACAGGGCTGAGACGGCTTCCAGTTCGCCGCCGTCGGCGGCCAGGTTGCGGTCGAGCGCGGCGTCGATGCTGACGCCCAGGAAGCGGCCCTCGTGCCATGCAGTGCGGTCGGCGAGCAGCACGGCACCGCCGGCGAGCAGGAGTACGAACCTGGGCGCGTAGGCGTCCTCGCTGCCGAAGAGGAAGGTAACGGCGTCCGCCGCGCCGGTGATCTCGTTTCTGCCGTCCAGGGCGATGGGGGCGAGCAGCTGCGCGCCGCCATCTTCGATTTCGGAGGCGACGAGTTCAGCGTCTGTGCTCCAGGTGACGTCCAGCGCGATCAGCTCGACACCCCCAGGCCCCTTCACTGCGAAGGCGACGGGGACTTCGCGGGGCTTGTCGCTGTGCATTACCTCGAAGACGCCCCGCCGGACCCTGGTGTGGGTGTCGTCCTCGCGCTCTGGCGGCTCGTCTCCACGAGGGACGTACGCGAGCGCGGCGAGCAGAGCGTCGTTGAGCTTGCGCAGCTCGGATCCGCCGAAGTCGTCCGTCTCGGTGATGCGGACCTTGGCCTTGAAGTAGTCGCGGCCCAGGTTCTTGATGCCAGACCGGGACGTGGGCGTTCCGGTCCGGTCCGCCACAGTCCAGCGTTTGCGCAGGTCAGAGAGATCCTTGGCGAGGAGCTCGGCGAGGTAGTGGGCGGAGATGTACTCACCGCGGTTGATGATCGCTTCGAATGCCACGGTGGTCACGCACCCTTCTGTTCACTGGTTGTGGCGGCGGGGACGAGGACCCCGACCAGGCGGATCATCGAGTCGCCCTGGGTGGCGAGCTGCTCGATCAGCTGCTCGACCTCTATTGCGGTGGTCTCCACCCGCTGTTCCTCATGCTCGCGTCGGATGCCGAGGGTGAGCTGCTCGAACGTCGACTGGCTCGCCTTGCGCCAGGCTGCCAGGCGCTTCTCGTACTCAGCCAGCTGCTCGATCAGCGGTTCTTCCTGGGTGCTACGCAGGGTGAGTAGGTGCTGCCGTGTGGCCTCGACCGCCTGTGGCACCAGGGCACGCAGGGCATCGATGTCCCCGGCGAAGGGCCGGTTCAGCATCTTCGGCTTCACGCCGGCCCGCTCCAGGACACCGACCAGATCGTCATCGAACACGGGGCTGCCGTGCTCCAGTCCGGTCACGCAGGACCAGGCGAGGACCGTCGGGTGGCCCTTGGCGTTGGAGTACATGCCCTGCATCAGGAACACCGGCCCGGGGACGTTGGCCGTGATGACGGGCGCGGCGTTGCGGGTGAGCCGGACCAGGACCTTGTCGGTGAGCCACTCCACCACCGGGTGCTGGTCGGTGAGGTAGCTGACGTCGGGCCAGCCGGACGTTTCGCGCCGCTCCTGCTTCGTGATCGCGCCCTTGGTCCTCTCGCCGCTGCGCTCGCGGGCGCGGTCCAGGCGCTGCTGAGCGAAACCGGGGTCGAAGGTGACCCTGAGCTTGTCGAGCACTCCGCGCTCGTCCAGGTAGGTCTGCGGAAGGACGAGGAGGCGTCGCTGTAGTTCGCGGTCCGGGGCGAAGGAGAGCATCTCGGGATGGTCCTTGTCCCACGCCTTCCCGATCTTCTCCTCGGGGTTGCCGTAGACCTCGTCGAGCGCCTCCTCGACGAAGGCTCGTGTCGAGGCGAACAGCTGCGGTACGCGGTAATGGGCCCCCGACCCGTCGACGGTGTGGTGCGCCATGAAGAGGTTGAAGGGGTCGATCGGCTGTGCGGGGACGATCTCGTCGAACATCCTCCCGTCCGCGAGTCCCGACTTGATCGCGGTCTCCTCCGCCTCCTCGTCGCGCAGCCCGAGGATGGAGGCGGCCTCACCGAGCGTGCGGTGGACCTCGTCCTCGCGCTCCAGCAGCCGCCGCGAGACCAGTCGGTCGGCGGAGGGCACGTCGGGGTCCTCGTCCTGGCGGACCAGAAGCAAGGCTCGGACCTCTGGGGACATCTGCTGGCCGTACCGGTCGATACGGCCGTTGCGCTGCTCGATGGTGATCAGCGACCAGGGCAAGTCGTAGTGGATCATCTGGTGGCACTGGCGGTGCAGGTTGACGCCCTCAGAAGCGATGTCACCCGTGAGCAGGACTCGCAGCTCGCTGTCCGCCAGGCCGAAGTCCTTCACGGTCCGCTGCTGCTCGTCATCGGGCCGGCCGCCGTGCAGCTGGCGGATAGCCCCGCGCCCCTTCTCGTCGCTCACCTCGAAGCCGAGTTCACCGGGCAGGGTCTCATGGAGCATCTGCAAGGTGGCCCGGCGCTCGGAGAAGACGACAACGCGCTGTTCGGACCCCGGCCCGATCCCCATGCCCTTCAGCTCGTCGACCAGGCGGCGGAACTTCGCCGCGTCCTCCACTGTGGCCTCGCCGGCGAGCTGGCCCAGCCGCGTCAGCGCCGATCGCTCTGCGGCGCGCTGCGCACCCTTTTCCGGGTGTTTCTGTGCGTCCTCGTCGATGCGCTCGATCCGGTTCTTCACCGTCTCGGCCAACGCCTTGTGCGAGGAGAGGAAGGCTTTCAGGAGCGTATATGGGAACAGCCTGGCGCCCTTGCCGCTCACCGGAGCCGACTGGCCCGCTTCCGGCCTGATCCAGACGTCGTATAGCTCTTCGAAAATCTTTTGTTCGACGGGGTTCGCAACGCAGTCGAAGGCCACGGGCGGCTTGCGGGTGGCCCACTTGTGGCCGATCTCCGCCGAGACGTCGGGGGACATCTTGTGCCTGCGGACGTACAGGTGGTCGAGCTGCGTCTCGTCGTAGTCGCTGGTGTCGGGGATGGCGGTCGGGTCGAGCAGGCTCAGCAGCTCACCGAACGACTCGCGCTGACCGTTGTGGGGTGTGGCGCTGGCCAGGATCAGGGCGTCGGTCCTCGGGGCGAGCAGCCCCGCGAGCCGGTTGTTCTTGGTCCCGGTGTTGATCAGCTTGTGTGACTCGTCGATGACGACGGCGTCCCAGGCGACCTGCATGAGGTGGCTGCGCCAGCGGTCAGAGCGCAGGGTGTCGATGGAGATGATCGCGCGCTTGTAGTACGAGAAAGGGTTGCGGCCGGCCGGGATGTTCTGGCGGATGCGCTCGATGCCGGTCGAGTCCAGGCGTACGAGGGGGATCGCGAAACGCGTCCACAGCTCGTGCTGGAACTGCTCCAGGATGTGCTTGGGCGTGACGACGAGGATGCGCTCGCCCCTGCCCCGGCGGACGAGCTCCGACAGCAGCAGCCCGATCTCCAGGGTCTTGCCCAGTCCGACTGCGTCGGCGATGAGCAACCTCGGGCGCAGACCGCGCAGGGCCGCTCTGGCGGGCTCGCGCTGGTAGGCGAGGTCGTCGAGGAGGTGTGTGCCGACGGTGGCGAGCCGTTGTTCGGACAGTGGAAGCGGGGTCTTGCGGATCAATGCGTCGATGAAAAGCCGGGAGCGGCGGCACTCCGGGGAGTCGTCGACGACGAGGTCCGTGTCCTCGGGCCGCAGAGGGGTGACCCGATCCAGGGATTCGTGGGCGAAGAAGACAGCTCGCTGGTCTCGCACGAGTGGGGAGATGCCGCGGACGTCCAGGCGCGTGCCGTCGTGCGAGGTCTCGGACACCTCGACGACCAGCCAGTCCTCGTCCCGTGCACGGACCTGCATGCCCGCGGCGAATTTGGCTGTGCCTGCGGAGCTGGTCACCGGGTTCCCTCTTTCGATCACTGTCTATTGCCTTGTCGTGCTCTACTACCTATCCCGCTGTGCACCCGGCGGAATCAGCCGCCGAAGTCAGATCGCCGGTCGCGGATTTTTCCGCGCCAACGGTCAGCCCAGGGGGCGCCCCCGCCACTGGATGCGCCGGCGACGGCAGGTTCCGCGGGCGATACCTCGTCCCCGAGCTCCGGACCCGCAAGACCCTCCGGAGCCGACACTGACTTAGGAGGATCCGGCGGCACCGGAGGCGCACCTTCCAGCTGCAGGACGTCCGTGAGGAACGCGCCAGGCAGCGGCGGGTAAAGCGGACCACTGATCGGCACGGCGTGCTCGAGCAGCCGGTCCATGGCTGCCTCCAGCACACTGTGGGCGGTCGGCCGGTCCTCCGGAGAGTAGGACAAGGCACTGACAATCAGTCCTCGCAAGCTCTCGGGCAGGCCCGAGAGATCGGGAGGAACGTCCAGTATCCGCTGTACTGGAATATCGGCGTAAAACGGGGGGTGCCCAGTCGCCGCATGCACGAGCGTCGCGCCCAGGCTGTACACGTCCGCGGCTTCGCTCGCCTTGCGGGAGTCCATGGCCTGCTCCGGCGCCATGTACACCAGGGTGCCGACCGGCACGTCGCCGGATGTGAGGCCGGTCGCACCTCCGACATGGCAGACGCCGAAGTCGATCACACGAGTGCCCTGTGTGGTGACCAGCACGTTGCTGGGCTTCAGGTCGCGGTGGAGAAGCCGGACAGAGTGAATGTGAATCAGAGCATCGGACAGACTTGCGGCCAGCCACCACGCCCCGAGCTCACTCACGGCGCCATGCTGGTTCAGCAGTACATCGAGCGAGGGCGCGTGGACGTACTCGGTGGCGATCCAGGGCTGCTCCGCGTCCGGGTCAGCGTCCACGAGCGCCGCGGTGTGGAATCCACCGACACGCCGGATCGCCTCCAGCTCCTGGGCGAACCGCTGACGGAAGTACGGCTGGTCTGCCAGCGCCGGCTTGATGACCTTGATCGCCACGGGGCGGGGGCTGCGGTATCCGAGGTAAACGACGCCCATGGCGCCCTGGCCGAGACGCTGGGTCAGTCGGAAGCCCGCGATTTCTCGGGGGTCGTTCTCCCGCAGCGGCTCGAACACCATCACCCCCCGTTCCGCGACCGGGCAGAGGAAGGCGAATGCGCCGGACGCGATGCGTCACACGTCAACAACGCTGAGGTTATCAGCGTCACGGGCTACCTCTTGTGCCTCGCTGGATCTTATCCGTGACTCATATGACCAATCGGCCAGGAGTGTGTCGGCGACCGCCTCCTCGTAGACAGCACGGTCCTCCCTTTCCATGACCTCTGCGAGCTCTGGCTCCCAGCAGGTGTCCTGCCGCCTTCCGCTCAGCTGGACATGATCGCTGTCGGCGCGAACACCGCTGAGGTAGTCCGCAGCACTCATTCGCCAGGGTTTGGCGTGATAGCGGATACGGAGCTGATTCGTCATGTCGATGCCGGGCTAGTCGAAGTCCCCGTGGTAGAGCAAGGTGCCACCGGCTTCGACGACCAACCGCGCCAGCCGGTGAAAGGCGGTCGAGGGGCGTCCCTCGGTGCAGATCAGCGGCGGGCTGCTGGCGCCGAGCTCACCAGCGGCGCGGCGGAGCACGGCCGGATTCTCGCAGACGTACACCGTTGGCAGGTTCACGGCGATCGGAAGGGTGATGAGCTGGTGGAGGGTGATGTGGAATGGAGTGCCGTAGTGGGCGGCGTCGGTGAGCCACTGGCCCAGCCCCTGGCCGGTCGCAGGGAGGTTCAGGACGAGGACACGGCTGGCCAGGTCGTCGACGATGACGTCGAAGGCATCCCACAAATCGCGCCGACTTTCGGCCCCTGATCCGAGTGGGACTCCGCGTGCCATGGCCAAGGCCCGCAGGACCAGTGTCGGCAGAGAGCCGCGGCCGGGGTTGAGGGCCTTGGTGTCTCCTGTGGTGGCGTCGGCCAAGACGGGCAGCATGATCGGTGGAGCGTCGCTTGGCCGGTTGTAGAGGTGTTCCAGGACGCGGACGGCCTGCCTGAAGAGGTGGGTGTCCTTCTTATTGATCAGTGCGGTGATCGTGCCGTCGGATGCGAGGCCGGCCAGCCACTGCCGGTACCAGGCATGCTCGGCATGCAGCGGGCTGGCCTCGCCCTCAGCAACGATCCTCTGCCGGGCCTGATCGAGTACGGTCCGCTCATCGGCCCGAAAACGCAGCTCGGGGCCGATCCGTTCCAGGACGTCGCGGAGCGAAATGCCCGTGACGTTGCGGACGCTCTCCTCCAATGCTCCGAGGGGGATGGTGATGCGGCGGACATCGGCTGACCGGTACGTACCGGTGATGCCGATGACGGCGGTGCGTTCGGCCGAGGTCGGGTTGGCCAGGCCGATGGAGCCCTTGACCTCGCCGCCGTTGCGCTCGAGCGAGCGCCGGGCAGCAGCCAGGAGCCGGCGGAACTCGGGGGCCCGGTAGCGCTCGTATGCCTCTGTCGACCCGGTCATTCTGTCTCCTCGACTTTGTCGTTCATCGGCTCGTCCTCGGAGATGTCCGTGAGCAGTCCTGCCCCCGCGGGAACGTGCCGGCGGGGCGTGAAGCCAAGGAGTTCGGCGGCAAGATCGTCGGATCCGGGGTACTCGAGGTCATCGAGGATCTGTTCGCCGTCCCAGACCAGCAGCATGGCGGAGACGGTGTGCGACGCCTCGTCGTGCTTCATGTCGTAGTGGGAGATCTGCGGTACGTCAGGGTAGGTGATCCACAGGTCGTAACCCGTCATGAAGAGGTCGAGGTCGAACTTGGCCGTGAGGGCGAGCAGGTCGGGGCGGTACTTCTCGTCGATGCCGGCGAAAGCCTCGTCGAGGGCGATCAGCCGCGGGCAGGTGGGGTATGCGGAGCTGTACTGCGCGTGGGCGGCTGCGAAGAGCGGCAGGTGGATGGAGGCGGACTTCTCGCCGCCGGACATCACGCTGTGCTTGGCCTTGGTGAGCAGTTCTCCCTTCTTCCGCTCCTCCTCGCTCATGCCCGGCCGGAACAGCCGGAGTTCGAACTTGCGCCAGGCGCGATAGTCCAGGACCTCCGCGATCACCTGCTGGTAGCTCCTCTTCTTGTCGGCAGCAGCCCTCGAGCGGATCTGACTGCGCAGGTGGGAGCGGAGCTCGGCCAGGCCGGCCGGGCCGAGACCGGAGGCGTCTTTGTCGAGCAGCTTGTTGACGGCCTGCTGGGAGTCGGTGAGCGCGTCGGAGGTGATCCAGTTGATGCCCACGGTCGTACCGGAGGACATCGGCTTGGAGCGGGTGTCGGCGTCCATGCTCTTGACCAGGTCGCGGGCGGCGACGGTGCGATCGTGGATCTGCTCGGCCAGCCCGGTCAGGAGCCCGTCTTCCAGGACGGTCCGTTCCTTGTCTTCCAGCAGCACGCTCTGATCGGCGAGCTGTTCGGCCAGGCGGCGGGCGAAGTCCGCTACGGGGGCGGGTCCTTCGCTGTCGGTGACCCGGGCCAGGATGATGTCGCCGGCCGGCTCCCACTCGAAGAGGTAGCCCTGATCGGACTCCAGCAGGGCTGCTTCCAGCGTGGTGATCGCGGTAGAGATCTTGGACGTGACCGTCTTCAGGAGGGTCGCGGTGATCGGCCGGCCTCGGGTCGCCTCGTCGAGCGTGTTGATCAAGGAAGCGACAGATGCGGGGACGACGTTCTGGGCGGCCTCCACGCCCGTGAGGGAAGTGTCGGGCGAGGTGAGGCTGTCCATGAGGGCCTGGACTGCCTGCTCGGGGCTCGGCCACATGTCGTGCGGCAGCCAGACGGTCTCGGCGTTCGCTTCGAGGAGGCCGAGGAGATCGGGCCGGGCATAGGGCTCCAGCGTGAGCGTGGTGCTCACCTGCTCCGCCACGGCCGTGGCGAGTGATGTACGGCCGAACTCCAGGGCGTGGTCAGCCTTCAAAAGCCGGTCTCGATGCTCCTCCGCGTCCTTCTTCGCGCGGTCGTACGTCTTCTGAGCCGCGGTGAGCTGCTCCTCCGCGTCCGCGATCTGCTGCAGAATCTCTTGCAGAGGGGCTTCGAGCGTCGCTTCCTGGGTACGCAGACGTTCCTCCTGGACGGCGAACTCATCCCTACGGGCCTGTAGAGCCTCAGCCTGTTCTGAGCAGGACTCGGTCTGCGTTTCGATGATCTCCTTGCGGCCGGCGATGTCGCGCTCGGCCGCATCGGCCTGCTCGCGACAGGTGGAGAGCGCCTTGCCGGCGTCGGCGAAGTCGTCGATGGCCTGCGCGACGTTGTCCAGTTCCTCACGAAGCGTGGGCAGCCGTGCGGCCGTGGCAGCATGCCGAAGCTGCCGGTTCTTCTCATGGGTGCGCGCAATCGCCCCGTCGAGCCGCTTGCGGGCTTCGGTGAGGCGCCGGCGGGCGCTGGCGGCCTTCTCCGCCACCACCGCCACTTGACCCACCGCCTGGATGATCGGTTGGGTGCGCGGGAGCTCATGCCGGGCGCGGTCGAAGTCGTCGAATGCTTCCTGCGCGTACCTCTGCTGCTCCTCGATGCCGGCGAGCTGAGCTTCCAGGACGGTGATGGATTCTTCGAGCAGACGCAGCCGTTCGCGTCGGCGGGCGGCTCGTGCGGTGGCCCCGATGTACTCCGGCTGACCCTTGGGATGCGCACCAACCTGGATGCCGAGGCAGAAGTGCGAGCCGGTCGTGACCGCAGGAGCGCGCAGCGCGCCGTCCGTCGCAGGGACGTCGTCCGTTACGGCGATGGATGCCAGGACGGCCTGTACGGCCGCGGCGGTGACGAGCTGCTGATCTTCGACGACCAGTACGTCGGCCAGGGTGCGTCCGGTCGGCCGCTGCCCGGGAGGCAGGGGGCGCAGATAGGCGTCGGCGACCTTGTCGTGCAGTGCCTGGGCGGTCAGCGAAGGGTCGGGGTGCAGCCAGGCGGTGAGCAGGCCGGCCGCGTGCAGGGCGCCCTCCACCGCAGCCGCGTGATCGTTGGGAACGTCCTCGGCGAACCGTACAAGCTGCCACAACGGCGCACCGGGTCGCGCATCGCGGCTGGCGGGGCGCAGGTCACTGGGCGGGGGCGCGTCGTCGCCTTCCGCTGCTACGGTGTCGCGTTCTGCCCGCCTGGCTCGCAGAGCGTCCGCGATGTCGCTGCACTCTCGCTTCAAGGTCTCGACGCGGGTCAGAGCACTGGTCCGGCGCTGGTCGGTGAGGGAACGGAACTCCTCCGGCAGCGAGGCCGCTTCGGGTTCCCCCGCCACGGCGATGGCGGTACGCAGCACGTCACCGTCGGCGGCGACCAAGACCGCGGTGTCGTCACCGCTGCTCCAGCGGCTGATGAACTCCTCCAGCTCCTGGCCGGCCGTGGCGCGGGCGATCTCGAGCTTCTCAGCTGCTGCGGCGGATTGCCGCTCGGTCTCGGTAAGGTCACCGCTCGCCGCGTCAGCGTGCTCCTGCTCGCGCTCCTGGTCTTTCGCGGCGTTCTCGGACGCGCTGAGGTGGGCGCGTACGTCCTCCACTTCGCTGCGACGCGCGGCAACCCGGCCGGCAACGTCCGTGTCCAGATCGGCACCGATATCCAGTGTGTCGTTGTCGTGCAGGATGCCGCAGCGGTGCGCCGCGTCCATGAGACTGTGGGTGTGCCGGGAAGCGGCCTTGCGCAGCTCATCGTGTCTCAGGAGAGCACGCTCAGCCTCCCCTTTGAGGGCGGTCAGGCCCTCCTGGGCCCGGTTAAGGTGGCGGCCGCTCTCGGCGATGCCCTGGCGCTCATTGCGTACGCGGTCGCGCAGCTCCTTGAGACCGTCCTGCTTCTTGATGGCGTCGTGGTTCTTGTACTCGGCCAGGCTCGCGCTGAGCTCTCTGCACCGGCGTTCGGCGGTATCCCGCTCGTGCTGTGAGGAGGCCAGCTGCCGCTCGGCGGTGCGGCGGTCCTCCGCCGCCTCCATGATCGTCTCGCACTGGGCGGCTGTGTCCTGAATGCGCCCGGTGACATGGTCCACGCGGTCACGGGCATGGGCGCGCAGATAACTGGTGTATTCGCGCAGGAAGGTGCGGACCGCGGTGTCCGCCCCCGTCAGGGCGTTGAGGAGCGCTTGGATTTCGGCGAGGTTCTCGAAATCGCGGGCGGCCTGCAGGATGAGGTCCTCGTCGACGGGGCGCAGGCCGGCGGTGAGGGTGTCGGACACCTTGACCGGGTCGAGGTCCTTGGCCAGCAGAGGGCGCCGCAGCTGGAGTAGAAGGTTGACCAGCTGGTTGTAGCGCTCGCGGCCCAGCCCGAACAGCCGGTCATCGATCGCCTCCCGGTACGCCTCCGCCGTAGCGTAGGTGGCTCCTTCACCCAGGAGCTTCTTCAGGGCGTTCTCTCGCAGCGGGCGCGAGGCGGCGTCCAGCAGGCCGAAGTCGATGCCGACTCGGCCGTCGGTGACGAAGAAGAAGCGGGCCGGCGTGGACATCGGCTTGGTCACCCGCATGCCGATCCCTACGGTGACGGCTTCGAGGACCTCACCGTCGGGTGCGGTGCGGGCGAACTCCATCCACACGTAGCCGTATGCGGACTCCTGCCCTTTGTAGAGCAGGTTCGACTTCATGGTGCGCTCCTCGCCGCTGAACGGGTCGAGACGCCGCGCGTCGAGGACACCGTCCAGGACCAGGGGGAAGAGAACCTCCAGGGCCTTGGTCTTGCCGGAACCGTTGTGCCCGCGCAGGACCAGGCGGCCGTCGGCGAAGACGAACTCCTCGTCGGTGTAGTCCCATAGGCCGATCACTCCGGCGCGGGTGGGCTTGAAGCGGACCTCTGACTGGTCAGCGGTGCGGGAGTGAGGGATGAGCGTCATCGAGAGGTTTCCTCAGTGGGGAAGTCAAGAGCGAACTGGCCGTCGTGCGCGGGGCGCGGTAGGACGGCGGTGATATTGCGGTAGCGGCCGGCCGCGGGCCGGACCAGAATCCCGCCGGGGACGATGTGGACCAGGCGCAGGTCCGCCAGGAGCGCGACCGCCTCCGTCAGTAGCCCGCCGGGATCGGCCTGCCACTTGTTGGTGAAGGACGAGGGGCCGAACTCTTCATAGAGCTCGGTGATCATCTGCTCCAGCGTGCCGTCTTCCACGAAGGGCAAGCCCGTCTGCCCCTCATGTTCCGGGGCGTCCGGATCGGCCTCGGCCTCGGCCGCATGCTCGCCAGCGTCCGCGTGCGGGTCGTGGGCCAAGGCTTCGAGCATGCCCGCCTGCGGCAGGGCCATATCGATGCGGCTGAGCAGGTCTGCGTGTTCCTCTTCTGGAGTGGTGGGCAGCAGGTAGTGAAGGCTGCTGGCCCGGTCCGGGTCTTCCCGCAGGTCCGCGATCTTCGCGAGTATCAGCCCGGCAGTCCGGTTGACGGCTCCGCCGCGGCCGGGGAACCGCTTGTCCGTAAAGTGCCCTGTGGTGTCGACGAGCATGATCCCCTCGGCCCGGCGCTCGACAGGCAACCCGGTCAGCCGTGCGATGTCCTCGGCCAGGGTGGGCTGGCGCAGCGCTGTCGCGGTCTCCGCGTCGGTGTCGCTGAAGTAGACCACCGGGTACTCGATCAGCAGCCGACGGGCTCGCTGGGCTGCAAAGCGTCGACGGGGGTCGCGCCCGGTGCCGGCGGTCGGAGTGTCCAACAGCCCAGTAGCGCTGACCAGGTGCTGCAGCGGTTTGTTCGGCCGGAAAAGCGCCGCGCAGGTGTCGTGGTCGATGTCGAACAACGCGTCCCCGCGGTCGTGGTCACGGGCCCAGTCCTCCATGGAGCCATCGGAGATCCGCAGCGCACCCCGGTCGACGAGCCAGTCCATCACGTCAACGACTGCGTCCTTGTGGCCTGGTGCGGTCGCATCGAAGCCCAAGTGCTCGATCGCGTTCGCGGACGGCGTGAGCAGTTTGACGAGATCGGCGAGGTTGATCTCGATGCGTGACCTGTGCAGGCATGCCAGGATCAGGCAGAGGTAGGCCAGCCGCCGCCGGTCGAACGGTCTCTTGCTCTTCACCGTGAGGAACGCCTGGCTGGCGTCGAAGGCGTCCAGCCGCCGCAGCAGCCGTGCGTGGCGGGCACTGGTCTGCAGGGAGTAGCCGAACAGGTCACGGAAGTCCTTGGCCAGTTCGTCGGCCCATTGCAGCACCAGCGCAAGCGCCTTGGCCCGCGGGTAGCTCTCGGTGACGACTCCGTGCAGCAGCATGAGCCGGGCCGCTTGCTGGTACGAGCCAAGGTCTGCGGTCTCCACGGAGGCGGCTACGCGATGGGCGGGCATCAGGACTTCTTCGTTCGGCGTCGGCGCATCGCACCATGGGGCTTGATCTCCAGGGCGAAGCCGGGCAGGTGCAGCGTGCCGGTCTCGGTCCGCAGCTGGCTGCCGCGCTCGTTCGGGACCAGGCGCAGCGTCAGGACGTCGCTGCTGCCGGTGCCGGTACGCAGTCGGCCCGCGACGACCGTTCGCACCTGCAGGGCACGGGTCAGCAGCTTGAGCACGGCACGGGTCTCCGCCTCGTTCAGCACCCGGTCGTGCGGCCCGTGGTCCAGAAGATCCTTCGCGGCCTCACGGTCCGCGGCCCGATCCGCCAACTGCTGCTCACGCAGCCGGGCATGGGCGCCACGGCGTGTGCGGACCGGTTGCGGGCCACCCGGTGCCGGCCGCTTGCCATGTCGGAACAGGCTGATGCTGACCTCCACGCCAGGCGCATCCCACCACGTCGTCCGCGGCGAGATCTGGTCATCGTCGTCGTGGGCACCCGACAGATGACGTATCGAGCGCAGGTCGAAGGCGGCGGACACAAGGGCGTTCGCAGCCTGCTCATCCGGCGCTGCCGCTGCCCAGGCGGCAAGATGCCGGAGCTGGGTGGTCCGGCTCACTCCTCCTCGACGTGACTCCGTCACCTGCCGCAGCAGGGCGATGACCCCCGAAATAGCCGTGCGCGTAGCGCCTTGTAGATGGGCGGCCTTGGTCTCCACGGGGCCGTCCGCCAAGAACCATTGGCGCAGCCCGATCCAGCGCCGCCGCCAGTCCTCCAGTCGTGCGGACGGCCGCATCATGGGCCGCTCATCCACTGCGGCGGCCCGCTCCAGCAGGGTCTCGACCCCGGTGTCTTCCACTTCGTACACGGCCTCGGCCAGGCGTGGCGCGTAGCGCTCCAGTTCCGCTGTGAACTCACTCATGTGTGCCAGCAGCGCGTGCTTGTAGCGCAGGAACGTCTCGGGAGAGACATCCGTCGTGCGCGCCACGTCGTTCAGGGTCAGATAGAAGCGCGCCGCCCGCTGGGTCATGTCCTCCAGCACGCTGTCGAGGCGTGCGAGCTTGCGGTATACCTCGTCCCGGTCGCCCTCCCGGTTCGCTGCTGCCAGCGCCTTGAAGTCCGTCAGGATGTCCGCGAAGACCAGCCGCGACAGGTTCGCGTCCTGCACGCGGGAGCCGATGACCTCCTCCACCGCGCGGTAGACGCGGTAGCCGATCTCCGTGAACTGGTAGACCGACTGCCGGTTCCGGTACGCAGCAAGGTTGCCGCACCGCAACGGATCTTCCACTCGATAGAGGACCTGCTCGTCGTCCGAGGAGAGGTTGTCGAGCATGCCCCGCAGGTTCAGATCCGCAGCGGACGGTACCTCGTCATGCTCTGCGGCGAGCTCCTTCAACGCGTTCGCCACGTCGTCAGGGTGAACCTGTAACTGGTGTACGGCCCGCAGCACGTTCATCGCCCGCAGCACCCACAGATAGACGACGGGATCATCGCGCTGCGTGAAATTGAACAGTCGCAGGCGGTCGCTCACCGTCAATGAATCAAGATCGAATGACTCGGAGACTCCAGAGTCATCACGCTGGAACACTTACGCCGCCCCTCGTCTCGCCACGCATTGCGCATACCCTGACAGACACCACTGACAATCGAGGCCGGAAGAGACGCACCTTCCGCCCTTTTCAGAGCTCTCGGCGGAATCGAACAGCCTCGCCCCCTTCGACCGCTCCGCCGCCCCGACTCGCTGCCGCCACCCTCGCAAATCTCGGCAGCGCCCTCGCCCGCGAGCCCGTGCGCCTGAAATGGGGCGGCTGAAACCAACTTCCTGGCCGCCGATCTTCCAGAACTGCTGGATATGCCGAGTCGCCGCGCAGTGGCGGTGAACAGCGAGGGGCCTGCGACAGGTCGTGGTTCACGAGGGAAGGAGTGGGTACAGCTCTCGCCCCAGGCGAGCCCGACCGCGTTGCCGTACGTCCGGATCGGTGCTGAGGGCTGCGTCGGCGAGCTGATGAATGCGCCAGTACACCTGGACTCTGTGGACGGCGTTCGGAGCGGGCTGGTGGGCGACCTGAAGCACGTCGGTGGGGTCGGTCAGGTCGAGACGGACGGCGAGGCGGGCGAGGTCGGACAGCGGGTCGCCGAAGGCGGCGAGTTCCCAGTCGAGCAGCAGTACCCCGTCGGCCGCGGGCCTGACGAGGTGGCCCGGCTGCAGGTCGTGGTGCAGCAGTCTGGGCTCGATGTCCAGGTCCGTGGTGTCAAGCTGGCGGCGGAGAGCTGCCGCGGCGGGCGCGAGGTCGGGTGCGGCAGTCGTGTACGTGTCGAGACGGCCGTGAAGGTAGTGGTGCCAGGTCCGGTACTGCCGGGCTCCGGCTAGCCGACCGGTATGGGGGCCCGTGATGCGGTGGATGGCGGCGAGGGGGCCGGCCAGCTCGTGAAGGAGCTGGCCGGCGGGCACAGGCTCAGCGTGGACCGCGGTCTGCGCGGTCCACGCCGGTCTGTCCCCGGGGCCGGCCCCGAGGAGCTCGGGAGCCGGGGCGCCGTGCGTGGTGAGGAGGGCCAGGGCGGCGGCCTCGTTGGCGGCGCGGTTCGGGTCGCTGTAGTGCTTGAGTACATACGGCACTGGGCCGTCGACGTACCAGACGCGGTTGGCCTGTCCGGTCGTGATCTCTCGGGCACCGTCAGGGACCCTGCCGTCTATCGCCGCCACGGGTTCAGGCGACGTCGCCGAGATAGCCGGATGAGGGCTGGCCCGTGGCGAGGGCGGCGATTGGCTGCCGGAGGGCGTGGGGCAGCAGGTTCAGACCGGGAACCTTCTCCAGTTCCACCCATTCCAGACCGGTCTGCACGTCGTCTTCGGCGTGTCCGCCGAGGCGGCCGGGGTCGTCTTCGGGGGTGCAGTGGAAGATCGCTTCGATGCGGTGGGTGCCGGCCTCGGTGTCGGCGTGGTCATGGTTGGCGCCGATGTACTCGCGCAGCCACAGAAGCTTGTCCACGGTGACGGTCAGGCCGGTTTCCTCGTGGACCTCGCGGCGGGCGGTCTGGTTGAGGGGTTCGCCGGGGTTCTGGCCGCCGCCGGGCAGGAAGTAGCAGTCCTGGCCCTCCCAGTTGGCTCGTTGGAGCAGGACCTGACCATCGTGGACGACGACGGCTTTGGCGGAGGTGCGGATGGTAGGCGTGACAGGCTCGGCCACGAGTGGGCTCCAACTCTGCTTCGGTGGTGGGTGGGAAGGGTTGTCAGCGTTCAGTCTTGCCGAAACCGCGGTGGCGTCCGGCCGCCTTCGCGAAGATCAGCTGCCAGGGTCCGGCCAGTCGTACGAATGGCTGGAACGGGCTGGCTGCCACCAGCGATGCAAGGTGTGCCGGGGACGTCCGGGGCAGGGCGGCGAGACCGGGCGGTGGGATGACGGCCGCGTGCAGGGCCGGGGCGAGGGCCAGTAGCCGGGCGGTGGCCACGGGGCCGTGCAGTAGCACACCGGCCGTTGCGGCGACCGTCCAGACGGGCCCGGCCCACCAGGCGGACAGGACGGCCGCCGCCATCAGCGGGGCGCCGAGCAGCCAGGCGGCCTCGTCCGCCCATTCCCGGGCCACCAGGACCATCTTGGCTGGGCGGGAGAGGGTGGTGGGAAGGTGCGCGACGGCGGCAGCGTGGCGGTCCGGGCGGGCGGAGGCGGTGAAGGCCAGCGCGTGGAGGTTGGCCAGTCCGGAGGGTTCGGTGTAGGGCTCGTCGAGGACGGCGACGGTGGAGGCGGTGAGGTCGGCGCCGAGCAGGGACAGCCGGTGCCCGGTGCCGAGGTCTTCCATCGGTTCGGGGAAGCCGCCGAGCGCTCGGACGGCAGGGAGATGGACGGCCATGCCGCAGCCCACCCCGTACACCATGGGCCGCAGCCACACCCGGACCGCCTCCGGCAGACTGGAGGCGGCCAGGAAGCGGTGGAGGCGGACGCGGGCGAGTTCGATGCCGAGGGAGCGCCGCAGCTGGTAGGCCCATTCCCCCTCCAGTAGCAGACCGACGGGGCCGGCCGGGAAGGGGCGGCGGGCCAGCAGCGGCAGCCGCTGCTGCTGGATGAGGGCCGGGGCGTGCCGGGTGCGGGTCCGGTGCGCGGTGGCCTCGGTGGCGAACGCCTGAAGGGTGCGGTGGTCGGGGGCCGCGTCGGCGTCGTAGACCACTGCGTACGTGTCGTCTGCGTGCTCGTCCTCCCTCCACCCGAGCGGGCCGAGAACCCGCTGCAGGCGGTCGAGGGCGAAGTTGAGCTGTCCGGCCTTGCGTCCGCCGATATCGGGCTGGTGGAGGTGCACCAGCGGCAGCCCTCCGTCCGGCAGGCGGGCGGCGAGGGCCGTCACGATGTCGGCGGTGGTCGGCTCGGTGTCGAACAGTTCGGTCAGCACCCGTAGCCGGTCGGCTGGTCGTTCGGCGTTGACCGTCTCGGCGACCTTGCGGCAGCGGGCGGCCGGGAACAGGCCCCGCAACTGCCCTGCCTCCAGCGGGGCGTGGGCTGCCAGGGCCGCAAGCCGGTCGCGGTGTCCGGCGCGTGCGGAGACTTCGCGTTCGGTGGTGATGACCACGACGGCGGCGCGGTCGCGCGGGTAGTCCAGTGCCCTGAATGCGGTCACCGTCTCCTCCGCGATGGTCTGCTCGCGCAGCATCGGCAGTAGCACCACCAGCCACGGCACCGCGTCCTTCCCCGCCTGCGTCCCAGTGGGTGTGCTATCGGCGGAGGCGAGGAGCCATCTCGCGCATACCTCGACCGCGATCAAGGCCCACAGCGCGCGGGCCAGCAGCAGTGTCAGCAGGACGGGCACGGTGGCCTGCAGCCACATCTCGGCCGTGGTCACCGTGCTTCCTCCATCAGTCGGTAGACGCTGCGCATTTGGTCGGCGACGAGGGGCCAGGCGAACTGTTCCGCCCGTTCGCGGGCGGAGGCCCGCCTGGCGGCGTGCGCGGCGGTGCCGGTCTCGGCGAGGACCTTCTCCACCGCCTCCGTCGCCGCGACGGCGTTGCCGGGTGGGGGGAGCTGGGCTGCCTCTCCCGTGTAGTGGCGGATGCCGCCGACGTCGGTGGCGACGACCGGCGTGCCGCAGGCCATCGCCTCCAGGAGCGCGTTGTTGGCGGTCGCGTCGAGTAGCGGCAGCAGCATTACGGCTGCCTGCCGGTACAGCGCGACCAGGGTCTGCTCGGCGACTCCTTCGAGGACGCGAGCAGCCGGGTGCCAGGCCCGGGTACGGGCCTGGCGGGTGACGACGACCAGCTCGACGCCGTCGCTGTAGCGGCGGTGCAGCCGGTCGTGGACCGCATCCAGGACGGTCCAGTCCCGCAGCCACCAGCCGACAGTCAGCACCAGCGGCCGGTCCGACGGTGGCGGTGCGGGCGCCGGAGTGAAGGCGGTGGTGTCGATCCCGTGGGGTACCAGGTGTACGCGGTCGGCGGGCACCAGGTCGGCGAAGAACGTCTGCTGGTGCGGGTCGAGGACGACGATGCGTTCGGCAGTCGGCGCGAGCTTTCGCCACGTGCGGGCCGGCAGGTGCTGCTGGAGGTGTGTGGGCGGCTGGTGATAGGTGACGGCGGTCGGGCCGAGGCGGCGGCGGGAGAACCAGTATTGCTCGTCCCCGTACAGCACGTGGGCGGCCGAGCGAGAGGCCAGCAGGTGCAGGTCGGTGGCGAAGTGCTCGGCCGGGTAGAAGGGCAGCGGGCAGCTTCGGGCGAGCAGGCGGTGGGCCTGACCGGCCGCCCTGGTGGCGAGCGGTCCGGACGGTGGGGTGATGCGGCGGACTTCGGGGAGGTGGTCGAGAAGGCGGTCGTAGCCGCCGTGGGCGGTGTGCCAGGGGACGCGTACGACGGAGGCGATCACGGCGGCTCACGCCTCCTTCGGGGCGAGTAGACCGAGGGACCGCAGTCGGCCGGTGACGGCGTGGGGGCGGTTGAGGTGGACGACGGGCTGGCCGTCGGCCTGGTCCGGGCGGAGATGTTCGGCCCAGCGGCGGCGGTGCCGGCGGTGGTGGGCCGGGCCCCACCACAGGATCGAGTCGCGGGCGAGCAGGTGGCTGAAGGTCTCCCGGTTGCCGGCGAACAACTCCTGCTGGGTGCCGGCCCGCCGGAGCGAGCGGCGGATCAGCCGGGGCAGGCAGACCCTCAGCGGCAGGTCGAGCCAGATGACGAGTTCGGCGCGGGCCAGCAGCCTCTCGCCGACTTCGCCGCCGTAGTTGCCGTCGGCGATCCAGATGTCCGAGGCCAGGGCGTCTCGGACGCGGGCGTGGAAGAGCTCTGGGCCGACAGGGGTCCACCTCGGTCCCCAGAACAGCTCGTCCAGGTCGAGGTGGGGCAGTCCGGTGTGGGCGGCGATGGCGGTGGCGAGGGTGGACTTCCCGGAGGCCACCGGGCCGACCAGCGCGATGCGCTTGGGTATCACGGGAGCCTCCTTGTGACGGCGTCTGCGATCCGTTCCAGCAGGTGAGGGGTGCGCACACCGGCGGTCACCTGCATCGCTGGCACTCGGGCGACCAGGTCGTCCATGACGTCGGCGGCCTGCCGGGCCAGTTCGCCCTCGGGACGGGTGCGGTCGGCGAACCACGGGTGCAGCCAGTCCTCGTCGTGCGGGGTGCAGCACACGGCGGTGAGCGCGGCGCGAGCCGCCGTCGCGCCCGGGAAGGCGATGCTGATGTCCCGGTCGTCGTCATGGAGCTGCGGGAGCACGACGAGCCGCAGCGGGGCGCTTTCCCTCACACGGACGGTGAAGGCGCCAGCGAAGTCGTGCGGGGTGTACGAGGCTTTGCGGGACGTGCCGAAGTCGGTTGGCAGCACGCTGTGCGGCGGCAGGCTGCTGTTCGGGGCTAGCGCGGACAGGGTGCCGCCGGCGATCCGGACCGAGATCGGTACCCCGACCACTTTCGCGGCCGACTCGGTGACCAGTACGCGGTCAGAGCCGACGAGGTCGGCGCGATGGTGGGCGGCCAGGGCCGTGAGCAGGGTCGTCTTGCCGGCCCCGGATGGGCCGACGATCAGTACCCCGTGGTCGTCGACCGTGGCGGCTGCGGCGTGGAAGGCGGTCCAGCCCCGGTGTTCGGCACAGCGCAGGACGACCTCGCGGATCACCCGCAGGGCATACCGCTCGCCGCGGTCGGTCCCTGGGTGCAGCACGATGTGCAGCCGACCCGTCGCGTCGCGGGCGAACAGGTGATCTGCCGGCAGGTGCGAGGCGGGGTCGGGCCTCCACCAGCGGACCTGCCCGAGCCGTGAGGACAGGTACGGCTCGCCGCGGAACGGCAACACCTCCAGCGACTGTGCACCGGCCAGACGGGCCCCATGGTCGCGAAAGAGGTCTTCGCTGTGGTGTATGCGTATCTGCGTGAGCTGCCCGCACAGCGGTGCTGGCGAGGTCTCGGGGGAGAAGTTCAGCAGGTGGATGCTCTGGTCAGCGTGGAAGGTCTCGTCGGTGCGGACGTCGAAGCAGTGCCCGGCGAAGGCGACCGTCCCGTTGCTGCGGCTGCTCACCTCCGTCCCCCCGCTGTCGCCATGGCGTCGGGTGCCTGCATGAGGAGTTCTTCAGTGGTGCCGTGCACCAGGCGTCGGGCGATGTCGATGCCCATCTTCACGGCGTGGTCCATGTTGCCGATCTCGTACCGCCACGTCCCGAACCGGCCTCGTGAGTAGATCCCTTGGGACTCCATCCACGGCACCACTGTGTCCAGGGCCTCATCACGGTCGAGGGTGGGTATCGGGTAGGCGTAGTCGATCAGTTCCAGGTGGGTACTGGCCAGCGGCGCGTCCTCGGGCACGAGGCCGTGACGCCGCAGGGCCTGGTCGCAGTCGCGTATGAGCCGGTGGCGGTCCAGCCGGGTCCCCGGCAGCAGAGAGGTCTCGGTCATCCACGCGCTGAACGCCGTTGTGTCGGCGCCGGGGACGTTGGCGGGCGCGTACTTGCTGAAGTTCGTGGCCCGGTAGAACGGCACTTCAGGCTGGGGGAAGTACAGCCAGGACCGTTCGTCGGTGGTGGGGGCCTCGTAGCCGAGGCCGACCATGGCCACCGTGGTGTGCCGCAGCCGTCCGGCTGCCGCTCGCACCGTGCCCGGGGCGCCGGCCGTGATGGCGGAGAGCTGGTCAAGTGGACCGGTGGCCACCAGGTGGTCGAAGCCGATGAGCTCGCCGTCGGAGAGCGTGACGGTGCGGGCGGCCGGGTCGACGGCGACCGCGCGGACTGACGTCCGCAGGCCGACGTCGAGCCGTGCGGCCAGGCGGCGCCAGATCTCTCCGGTGCCGCCGCGGGCGGGGAAGGCGAAGGTGGCGTTGGGTCCCCACCGGAGGGCCGGCGGGGCGGTCCCCGAGAAGGCAGCCAGGATTTCACTGGGATCGACCGGGGCGACGCGTTCGGCGACCCAGGACGAGGCCATCTGCTCAGGAGGCATCGCCCAGACCTTGGAGTTGTACGGGCCGAAGAACCGCTCCACCAGGCCCGATCCGTACATCGCCTGCAGCCACGTGGCGAAGTCCATACCCGCGGCCATTCCCTCCTCGCGCCGTTGGCAGGCGCGAAGGAGATCGTGCACACACGCCTCGGCGTCCTCGGCCGGGAGGCGATGGAGGTACTGCTGGAAGGGGTAGGGCACCCACCGGTCGCGGAAGCGGATGTAGGAGGACCGGTCGTGATGCAGCAACTCGTCGGGGGCGAACAGCTCGGCAAGCAGCTTGTCGAACTCGCCGAAGTGGGAGAAGACGACGTGCCCGCCCAGGTCCCAGGTGAAGCCGGCCGGATCGACCACGGACGAGGCAAGTCCGCCGGGCAGAGGGGCCGCCTCCAGCAGCGTCCAGGAACGGTGACCCAGCCGCTTCAACTCGTCCGCACAGGCCAGGCCACAAGGGCCGGCGCCGAGAATGACAATCCTCTCGGAGGGTAAGGCGTGCGGTGAATCGGGCATGAAGCCTCCTTCGATCGGCAGGCGGTAAGGCTCTGGCCCGCGTCCGGCGGGCGGCGGTGACAGTACGGGGGGCGGGGTGGCCCCACTGCCGATGCACGGGGAAGCGGCGGGGACACCCCGCTCGGCGTCGGCTTCGACCACGAGGGGTTGGTGCGTGAGCGCGGGCCGCCGACAGGGTTCGGCCGGCGCAAGCCGGAGGAGCCTTAGGTCGCCGACCCCTCGGTGTCCGGGTCCACGTGTGCGTTGTGGATGTGGAAGTAGGCCACCTCCACCTGCTCCTCGAAGCCCTTGTCGTCCGCGAGCGCCTGGAACATCGTCTCGCTGACGGACCGGCAGTAGTCGCAGGTCTCCACGTCAGCGGGTCCCTCGCGGCGCGCCATGGCCGCACGGGCCTGCTCCACTGCTTCGGGAGACAGCCCGTCCAACAATTCCTCGGTCAGGTCCGTGTCATCGCTCACGCCGCCATCGTGGCCACTGAGGACCCTGGAAACTCTTTCACTTGAGCGAGAGTCCCAGCTGCCCCTACATGCCGATCCAGCCCGCCATGTTCCGCAGAGGCTCCGGTGTCCGGCGGGAGAGGTGAACGAGCCCGCGGATCGTCTCCCTGGCACCAGGGTGATAGCGGGTCTGCTCCGGCGCCGCCCGCCGCGCCGCCCAGAGCGACCTCAACGACGGCTCTGCTTTGCCCAGTTCCATCTCAATGCGGGCCCGGTCGATGAAGAAGTGCGCGCGGCGGGACGTCGCGATCGAGGCCGGCAGCTTGATCGCCTTGGCTTGCCGCAGCGCCTCGTCGTACTGACGCATCTCCATCGCCACGGTCATTTCGTGCAAGGCCACGTTCGCTGGGCCGAAATTGAGCCAGTGCACCTTGCTGGCGTCGCCGACCCGCCCCGCGTACTCGCGGGCCCGTGCGATGTGGTCGGCGGCCGCGCTCGCGTCCTCCGCCCGCGCCGCCAGCACGGAACCGCCGAGATGAAGCTGGCCAGCGACGGTGAGGGCTTCGCGGGTCGAGTTGCCTGGGTCGAGCAGTCTGTGGCCGGAGCCGACCAGGCGCAGGCCGATGCCGTACTCCCCTTCGCGGAAGTAGACCAGCCCCCGGAAGTACTGCCGCATGGCCGCCAGGCAGGGATCCGAGGCCCGCTCCGCGGCCCAGCCGAGCCGGTCGAGGGCGACGCTGGCGAGATCGAAGTACCCCAGCTTCACCGTGACGTCGTGCGCGGTGCGGTAGGCGGAACCCAGGGCCCGCCATAGCTCCGTCGTCGGCGAGCGCCAGCACAGGACGGTCAGCTCCGTGATGACGTCGGGAAGGGCTGCCGCCGCCGCGTGTAGGTGGGTGGCGCGGACATGGGCACACAGCACCTCGGTGGCAGTGACGAGCTCCTCGGCCGTGCGCGTGGTGACCTGGGGATCGTCGCCGAGGTCGTACAGGTCGAGGGACTCGCGAATCGGCCGGATGAGCTCCGCCAGCCGGTCCTCCTGCATCTGGGTTATGTACGGCTGACCCGTCAACACCGTGACATCGATCCGCAGCGCTCGCGCGACGGCCGCGACGAAGTCCGAGGACGCCGGCCGGGCTCCGCACTCGACCTGGGTGAGCCAGCTGTACGAGTACGGAATCCGGTCCGACAGCTCCCGCTGCGTCAGCCCCGCCAGCCTCCGTTGCTCCTTGATCCGCGTACCGGTGTGGTTCCCGTCCCGCGTCGGCATACCGGACTCCCGTCTCTGACCCGTCACCCGGAACGCTACGCGCTGCTCTCTGCCGCGAGAGGCGGATTCACAAGGGACTCCGCCGAGTTGGCGGCCACCTGGCTGTGATCGGATACCCTCATGACCACTCCGACCCTGTACCTGTTCAGCAGCGCGGCCCCGCCCGTTTTCGACGTCGCTCGCGTTATCGAGGAGGCGCAGGCAGACGGCTGGGACGTATGCCTCGGTCTCACCCCGACGGCCGCCCGCTGGCTCGCCGATTCCCTCGACGGCCTCGCCGCTCTCACCGGCCACCCCGTCCGCTGGGACTACCGTCTCCCCGGACAGCCGGACGTGTGGCCGAAGCCGGACGCCGTCATCGTCGCGCCGGCGACCTTCAACACGATCAATCAGTGGGCGCTCGGGATCACGGACAAGTGGCTCGTCGGCGTAGTTGCCGAGGGCATCGGCAAGGGCATCCCCATGGCGATGATGCCGTGCGTGAACCGGGCATACGTCGCGCACCCGCAGTTCGAGCGCTCGATCGACGCCCTACGGAGCGCCGGGGTCCGGGTGCTGTACGGCGAAGGCGGCTTCATCCCGAACGAACCGGGCCAGGGCAATCCCGCCACGTACCCGTGGCGGGCCGCCCTGGACGCCGTCGCCGACAAGCTCGGCCCGACCTCCATCGCCTAGGGTCCTTCCCACCGCGCCGGAACGGAGTCCACGGGCAAGGCCCTGGCCCTTGCGACCCGCGGGACGCAGAGCGGCCGGGTCCGCCCCCACCTCACCCAGGCCCTCCTTTTGCTCCCCGTGAGGACGAGGCCCTGGAACGGATCAGGGGTGCTTGAGGCTGGGAATCGGCCATGAGATTGAAGGCCCCAGCGCGGGTCGCTCCGTCCAGATGGTGCGACCCCGGCGTTACGCGCTGCCGCCTACTGCCGGGCGAGGGCCTGGTTCATCTGGGTCATGATGCCGAAGGCCGTTCCGATGGCCGCCACGATGCCAGACACGGCACCATGAGGCGAGCTCGGCCGCTGTGTCGAGGACGAGGTTAGGACCGGCGGCGGTGAGGTCGTCAGCGTCGGCGTATCCGTAGCTGACGGCGACGGCCTGCAGGTCGGCGGCGTGGGCGTGACGGACGTCGCTGCCGGTGTCGCCGACGTAGGCAGTCGCACCGTATTGCCGGTGTACCAGCTGGAGTTTGAGCGCCTTGCTACCGGCCTCGTCTCGTGAGAGCAGCACCTGCGGCATCGCGTCCTCGTCGAGGTTCCTTCGCAGCAGGCGCTCGACCGTGGTGCGGTGGCTGCCGGTGACGATGCCGTACCGGGACCGCTCGCGAGTTCGCCGAGGATGCCGACAAGGTCGGGGATGACACCGCGCTCTTCCTCGCCGGCGGTGAGGTCGGCCAGCCGTGCGTGCCGCTGCCAGAAACGCTCGGCCGTCTCGTACGGGATCCAGCGGGTCAGCGACTGGCTGAGCACGCCCCGGTAGATCAGCGGCAGCTCCTCCGGGCCGGCCAGGTCTGGCAGCTCCCACAACTCCATCTCCCCTCGGACGGTCTGGTAGGCGCTCCAGGCCCGTTCGCGGGAGTCGTGCAGGACGCCGTCGAAGTCGAAGATCAGCACGTTTCCTCCAGCTGGACGAGGGGCACGCCGCACCAGGCGAGCAGGTGGGGGTGGGGGAGCCGGGCGGCGAGGTCACCGAGCGCGGCGGTGGCGTGCTGCCAGGTCGAGGCAGGTTCGAGCGGTGCCAGCAGCAGGGAGCCGTCCTCCAGCACCGGCTCGAACCGGCCCTCGGCCCACTGGGTGACCGCTTCCTCGACGCTCCGGGTATCGATCTGCGGAGCCTTGGGCGCGGGACGGCCTCGGAAGGGCAGCATGGGCTGGAGCAGAGCCGCGGGCTGGTGCCGCCACCGGCGAAGTACGGGCGTCCTGACGCTGACGGGGATGTGAAGGGCTTCCTGCAGGACGAGCGCGGCATCGATCATGGCCCGCTGGAGACGGTGCGCCTCTCGCGCCGTGGCTGCAGCTCGCTCCGGGTTGTAGGTGCGGGGCAGTTGTTCTCCCCGGGCGGTGCCGTAGCAGAGCATGGCCGTCGCGAGAGCCGGCAGGCAGGATTCATCGTCGGACAGGTGCCGGTCGACGGCGGCGGCCACCGTCTTCAGGTCAGTGCCGAAGGCGACGACGATCGCGGCCAGGTCGATGAGCGGGGTGAGCAGTTCGTTGTCGCGGCGATAGGCGTGGGTGAGGTGGCCGGTCTTGCGCAGGCCGCCTTCGGCGTTGATGAGCCACTTCTCTGCCTCGCACCGGCCATCCGGCACCGAGGACCCTATCGACATCACCCAACGGTGCAGCCGGGGCAGGACCATCCCTGGGTTGCCGCTGGTGAGCGCGGTGGCGACCGTCTTCAAGGCCGCCGGGATGGGAGCGGGAGCGCGCAGGCTCATCGCAACAGGGAGCTGGACGGAGCGGTCCAGCGCATAGCCGACTGCGTCGTCGAGCCAGAAGTCCCCACGCGGGGTCAGTTGGGTGGACGCGCTCAGATCTTCGCTGATCACCATGGCCGGTGCGACGCCCACCGTGGCTGGCGTCAGAGCGCTCGACAACGCGGTGGCCGTCGCGCGGGCCGCGTCACCGAAGATGCCGGGCGGAACCCAGGACGCCACCACCTGCTGTCGGCCGTGCTGGGTCGACAGCGTGAAGGCGGATCGGGCGGGCGAGCGGTGCCGCAGGCCCGGCCACGGGGCCAGCGCGGAGTTCTCCCGCCCTGGGCGGAAGCCGACCAGGCTCACTGGAGCTTCGGTGCCGCTCGTCCACGTGACCTCCGTGGTCAGGTAGGTGCCGAAGGCCCTGAGGGCGAGGCGGCGGGTGGAGGCCCAGCAGGAACGCGGCAGGACGGTAACCGAGATGCCGGCGTCCCGCAGCGGTTGGACGTCGTCGTCACGGAAGGCTGGCACCAGGACGTCGGTGCTGCCGCGCTCGGCCAGGCGCTGAGCGAGGGACACCAAGGTCCGGCCCGTCAGCGGCGGGTCGTCCACCAGCAGGACCCTGCGCCGGCCCGGCGTGATTCGCTCGCCCGGTCGCACGGAGGCGAGGTGGACGTCGAGCCCTTCGCGGGCGAGGCGGGCGGCGACGAGAGGAGCGAGATAGGCCCCGCCCGTCCGCACGCCCACCACCGCGACCGGCCATCCGTCCGACCGGGCTGACAGCCACCTCTCGGAGAGCTGGACGATGTCGGGCCACTCCACGCCCTGGACGGCCAGGGACGCCGGGAGACGCACGATCGACTCGTCGCTGGTCAGCTCACGTGGCACGAGATCTGCGTCTGGGGCCGCCACCTGCATCTCGCCGCAGATGAGCCGCCCGGCAGCGCGCAGGGTGGAGGCCCGCAGCCGCTCGGCCGTCGGCAGACGACGGTCTTCGGACCGGACCCAGAGTGCTGCGAGCGTCTCGTAGCAGCGCAGGGCGCTGACCGCCTGGCGCGCGTTCGCGACGAGGTCGCGAGCGAGGGCGCCGACGGTCAGCGGCCTGACAGGAACCGTGGTCATGCGGTGACCTCGCGGCGGGCGACCGCGTGCACGAGACGGCCGAGCTCCCGGTAGGGGCTGCGGATGGAGGCGGCCCACTCCACCGCCAGCGCCTTCTGGAAGACGTCCTCCTCCGGCTGCCAATCCTTTCCGAGGTGGTCGTGGAAGATGCGCACACCCTGCCAGGGCAGCGGCGTCAGACCGTTGTCGCTGGCGAGCTGGTTCAGGCGGTAGGGGGCATCGCCGCGCGTGATGATGCCAAGGTTGCCCATGCTCGCGGCCTGGGCTGTCTCGATCTGCGCCAGCGCCGAGTCGTACTCGCCGCGCAGCGCCTCGCGCACTCCGACAGCGAGGGTGTTCTTGGTGAGAACGCTGAGGATGCCGCCGGGGGCGACAAGCCGGGCGAGATTGGCGATGGGCTCGGCGGAGTCGGGCAGGTACATCACGACGCCGTGGCAGCACACCGCGTCGAAGACCTCGCCCTCGAAGGGCAGGTCGTAGATGTCGGCCTCGACGAGCCTCACGCGGTCAGTCAGGCAGGCCGCGGCCAGCTTCTCCTCGGCGCGCTTGACCATGTCGGAGGAGACCTCGGCCCCGGTGACGTGATGCCCTGCGGCGGCCAGGCGCAGCACCATCTCGCCGTCGCCGCAGCCGACGTCCAGGACACGGGCGGGCTTGCCGCCGAGCTCTTCCAGGACGCGGCGCGCCACGATCTCGTGCCGCAGTCGGCCGCGCCCGCCCTCGGAATAGGCGGCGTAGTCGGTGCCGACGGCGCCGAAGTCGGTGGATCCGGTGGATTCGGTGTTCATGCGGAGAACTCCTTCTTGATCTGGGCCCAGTGCTCGACGAAGAATCGGAACGAGGGGTAACGGCCGCCCGCCAGCGCGGCGCCGGCCTCCCCCGAGAGGGTGAACGCGCCGGCACGCAGGGCCTGGCGGATGCGGACCAGACGAGGTATTCGGCCGGCCAGCTGCGGCACACGCGCGCGGGTTTCGGCGTACGGGAGCCACGCGGCGAGCTGGGCGGGACTCATCTCCTCCCACACCACGACGTCGAGCAGCCGCTGCCCGAGGCGCAGGGTGACCAGGTGCGGCACGGCGGTCTTCCCCGGCCCCGCGCCCCGGTGTCCCAGCGGCGTGACCCGCCCGGGGAAGCCGGCGCGCAGGTTGGTCAAGTGCTGGGCGAACGCGGCACCCAGGTGACAGGACAGGCAGGGGCAGACCGACTCGACCCGGGCCAGGTCGTCGAGGGTGAAGATCCGCTCAGCCATGTCCGCTCCTCGTCGCCGTGGTGACGGCGGGGCCGTACAGCTGGTAGTAGGCGTCGACGATCCCGGATTCGGCCAGGATCTCGTTGGTGGCGACGAGGTTGTGTCCGGGCTGCAGCCGTTCGTCTTCGTGGGCCACCGCGACCGCGCCGACGGCGAGCCCGGCCATCACCAGGTCCACGTACCTGTTGGACAGGCTCTCGGCGAAGTGGAAGTTGATGGGCATGCCATGGCCCACGACGACGATCTCCGACCCGTCGGGGAGCAGGTAGCCGGTGCCGAGCACGCCCCGGTCCGTCACCGCCTTGCTGCCCTCGCGCAGCTCGTCCAGCGCGAACTCGTAGTTCCGGCTCGTGGTGCTGACCAGGAACGAACGAGGGGGCAGGAGCCTGGCGTGCTCCAGACCGAAGCTGCGGCTGCCGACGCAGCCGATGACCAGCCGCGGTTGGTGGGAGTTCACCAGCTCGGTCAGCGACCGGCCGGTGAGGAAGCCTTCCTCGTGTGCGGCGACCAGGCGGGTGATGTCGGCGTCGAACACCGCCACTCGCATCCGCCGGCTGTCCAGGACGCGGGCGACCTCGCGGCCGATCCGGCCGAAGCCGAGCACGAGCGCGGCCTGGCCCTCGAACTTCTCGTCCGGCAGCAGCCGCAGGGTGTTGCGGACCGCGGCGTCGGCGATGCCGTAGGACTCGATCATGCCCTTCATGTCGCTCTCGGCCACGCTGAACAGCGGGAGTGGCAGGTTGAGCCCGGCCACCTTCCGGATGCCGGAGGTGGTCTGCTCCACGAGACCGATGAAGTGCCCGGCGCTCTCGGGAAGTTCCCGCAGCACCGTCGGCAGGACGTATCCGCCGTCGTCCATGACGATGCTGCGCTTGCCGGCCGCGGTCACCCGCGACACATGGTCCTCCAGCCCCGCGCGCAGGTCCTGGTAGCGCCGCACCGTGATCCCGAGCAGCTGCACGAGGTGGGCGTCGACACGACGGGAGTGGGCGTACGGGTACTCCTTGTCGATCACCGTCATGTGCGCCGGATCGACGCCGAGCTCGACCAGGCTGTTGACCAGGACGAGGAAGTCCCGCATGTGGTGGATGGTCAGGACCAGCCCGACGTCGGCGAGCGGCTTGTCCGGCCAGCGTTCCGGCAGCGTGCTCGTCAAGGGCAGCTCCGAGGTGACGGCGGCCATCTCGGAGTCGGTGAACGGCAGATGGGTGACGGTCTTGAAGAAGAAGGCTTGGTCGGCGAGGCAGCCCTTCTCGAAGGTCGCCACGATCCGGTGGGTCCGGTCCGCGACCGCGGCGGGATCGGCCGGCGCGGCCAGCGCCAGACGCCCCCGCCCGCCCTCGGCGAGCATGCACACCCACGATCCCTGCTCGTCGTCGAAACGCACCTCGCGTACGAAGGGAGCGGCACGCAGGCGCTCGACAAGCACTTCGGTCAGCTGCTGGGCCTCGGCCCTCCGGCCGACGAAGTCGACCGAGTGGACCACGGGCGGCTCCAGACAAAGCGACATGGAATTCCCCTTAATTCAGGCGAGGTCGATGGTGAAGACCCGGTGTTTAGCGGTCGCCGGGTGGTGTGAAGATCAGGCAGCGGCCCCCGACGGTCATGCCGCAGGCGATGAACGGCGCTGGATCGTCACGGGTCACCGCGCGTACGACCTCCAGGCCCTGGTGGGCAGCCAGTGTGCGCGCGGCCTGGATCAGCGGTCGGCGTGCGGCGGGTTCCGCCCACACCTCCGCCAGGAGCAGCTCGCTGCCGGCTTCGCTGTGCTGGGCGAGGGCCAGCAGCAGCGATCCGGTCGGCGGGTCGAGCAGCAGGTGCTCGGGCCGGAAACGTGGGTCGTCCCGCCACCGCCGGAGCGTCGCCTCAGCGAACCCAGCCGGGTACCCGCCGAACCGGCGCGCCGCCGCAGCGACGTAATCCTCCAGGTCGGCGAACCCGGCGCCGTTGGTGGTGGTCGTCGTATCCCGCAGGACCGGGACGCTGCGCAGGACGGTGACCTCGTGCAGCACGCGCCACTCCGCTCTGGCGAAGAACTCGGCGGCGCCCGGCCGGTCCACCGGCACATCCGTGGTCACCAGCGGCCACACGACCAGTCCGGTGACCTCTCGCAGCAGCCGCGAACCCAGACCGGACCGGCGTACGCGCGGATCGACGACCGGCCCCCACAAACGGGCGCGAGCCTCGTGCGGTTCGGGGTGCCGGACCGCGCACCACCCGACCAGCTCCTCGCCGGCCCTGGCGAGCACGAGTACCGGAGGCGCGCCGGTCAGCGCGTTCGTCAGCCTCGACCGCACCAGCGAGGCACTGACCGGGCGGTCGTCGCTGAACCCCGCGATGCCCTGCTGTCCGACGACCGCGAGCTGCTCACACAGCACGTCCGGCAGGGCGCCCGCATGCACGGCGATGTCGATGGAATCGGTGCTCATACCGCCGCCCCGGGTTCTGCGAGGCCAACCGAGCGGGCCGTGAGGTCGGATGCTGCCGTGGCGTTGGCCGTCGTCGTGGACGGCTGCTCTTCGGCAGAAGCCATGTCTGGGACCGTCACCGCTGCTTCAAAATCGCGGGAGTCGTGGGACTGCTCAGCGACCACACAGCCGACCAACGTAAGGCCGATCAGGTTCGCCCCGATCAGGACGAGGCCGGAGGTCCGGCCGTGCGGAGCCCGGTGTCGCCCCCGGGTCTGGCTCAGCCCACCCGCCGGTAACGAAGAACAAGCGCTCACCGCCCGATCACCCCCGCAGCGATCCGGCGCCCCTGAGCGGCGCGGGCGGTTGCGACGGCCCGGATCGCCTGAATGACAGCGATGTGGGAGAACCCCTGCGGGAAGTTGCCCAGTTGGCGCTGGTGCTGGACGTCCCACTCCTCGGCGAGCAGGCCGAGGTCGCTGCGGACCCGGAGCAGGCTCTCCAGGTGGATCTCGGCTTCGTCGACGCGGCCGATGGCGCAGAGCGCCACGATCAACCACCCCGAGCCGATGAGGAAGGTGCCCTCGTTGCCGGCCAGGCCGTCGACGCCCGGCACCTCGCCCCCGGTGCGGTAGCGCAGCAGGAACCCGCCTGTCGTGGACAGCTCCTGCTGGATCGCCTCGACCGTGCCGATGACCCGCTTGTCGTCTGGTGGCAGGAACCCCGTCGTCACGATCTGCAACAGGGAGACGTCCAGCTCCGTCGAACCGTACGACTGCGTGAACGTGTTGCGCTCCTCTTCGTACCCGCGCTCGCACACCTGCTGGTGGATCGCGTCGCGCAGCTCACGCCACCTCGGCAGTGGCCCGTCGGCACGGCCGCCCTCGATGAGCCTGACCGCACGGTCGACCGCGCACCAGGCCATCACCTTGGAGTGCACGAAGTGTCGGCGCGGACCACGGACCTCCCAGATTCCCTCGTCCGGCTGCTCCCAAAGGATCTCCAGGCACGCGACGAGGTCCGTGATGATCGGGGCTACGACAGGAGCCAGCTCCGGATCGTGCTCCTGGGCCGCGTACAGGGCGCCGACGATCTCGCCGTACACGTCGAGCTGTAGCTGCTTCGCGGCTCCGTTCCCGATGCGGACCGGGGCGGAGTTCTCGAAGCCAGGCAGCCAGCTGAGCTCGGCCTCGGTCAGCTCTCGGCTGCCATCGACGCGGTAGATGGCCTGCAGGTTCTCGGGCCGGCCGCCGATGGCTGTTCGCAACCAGCCGATCCAGGCCCGTGCCTCCTCCGAGTAGCCGCAGCTGAGAAGGGCCTCGACCGTCATGGCGGAGTCACGAGGCCAGCAGTAGCGGTAGTCCCAGTTGCGCTCGCCGCCGATTTCCTCGGGCAGCGAGGTGGTCGGAGCGGCCACGAATCCGCCGGTCGGTCTGTACTGGAGCGCCTTCAACGTGATGAGAGAGCGCTCGGCCGCCTCCCAGTGGGGGCCGGAGTACGTGGACTTGGCCGTCCAGCCCGCCCAGAAGTCCTCGCTCTGCTTCAGCAGCCCTCCCGGTGCGGGAAGCGGCGGCGGC
This sequence comes from Streptomyces sp. NPDC058052, assembly GCF_042885515.1. NCBI lineage: Bacteria > Bacillati > Actinomycetota > Actinomycetes > Kitasatosporales > Streptomycetaceae > Streptomyces > Streptomyces sp. NPDC058052. Next base: position 93,959 of record NZ_JBHVRX010000013.1, read on the forward strand.
TCGTGGCCTCCGGGCTGCCATGCGAGTGTGAAGGCCAGTTGCTCGTCCTTCGCGACGCTGAACTCGGAGATCAGGTCGCCGCCGGATGCGCGGGTGCGAGCGTCGGTGTCGAGCCACAGGCGGCCCTCGCCCAGGCCGACGTTTGCCCGGCGGCCGGCGATGTCGAGCCGCGGAACAGCCCGGCCGTAACCGGGGCGGGCCCGCAGGATGGACCGCATCGGGACCCGGCCGCTGACGCCCTTGACGATCCGGACCAGCTGCGTCACGTCGTCCTCTTCGGCGAAGGGCATGAAGTCGAGAAGCTGGATGGTGCCGGAGGGAGTGATCCACGTGGATTCCAGGATCAGCGTGCCGTCGAGATAGCGCTGCCCGTCGGCGGCGGGCGCGGTGCCGTGCGGCCCGGCGGGCCCGATGAGCCACATGCCGTGGTTCTCGCTGCCCAGCAGCGCGGTGAACGCGGCTGCGGAGTCGAAGCGCGGCAGACACATCCAGTCGATGTTGCCGTCGCGGTCGACCAGCGCGCTGGTGCGCCCGTTGCCGACGAGGCCGTGGTCCTCGATCCGGCCCGCCCGCCGCGGATGGTGGGGAATCTCCGCGGGGGGACGCGGGGAAGGGAGCTTCACGCTGCCACCGCCGTCGGCAGAGCACGGTGAGGGGCGACGATCTGGCCGTCGGGGAGCAGTTCGCCGGTGTCATCGAAGAGTAAGACGCCGTTGCACAGAAGGCTCCACCCCTGCTCGGGGTAATGAGCCGAGAGACGGGCCGCCTCACGATCTGCGGAATCGGCGCTCGGGCACGGGGGTTGATGCTGGCACATGGTGGGAGTCCTTGTGGGTACGGCAGGAGACGGGAGCGGTAGACGAGCAAGTCAGCGGCTTCCGGTGGCCAGTTCCCAGGGGCGGGCACCCGAGCGGAGGTTGCGGAGCGCTCGGAGGCCGGGAGAGGCTAGGGGAGCCAGACGGACGTTCGCTCTACTCCGTTCGTCGTGCGGCTAGCAGTGGCAGGAATGAGCCGTGGGAGGCTCGCTGGCGTACGGATGCGGCGCGTGCGGAAATCGCTCAGTTCTAGGGGAGCCGGCGAATGCGTGCAGAATCTCCGCGATGCACTCGGCCATGGGCTGTCGGGTGTCCACGACGATCTTCGGAGCCAGAATCGAACCCGCGCACCGGGCATCTCCCGGGGGCCCTTCAGCGTCCTGGTGGGCCTTTTGAGCGGGTGGAACCTCCGACACAGGGGCTGTGCGGACGCATTCAATGACGTGAAGGCGGTGGCCGATACCGCCGGCGAGATGCCCGAGCGCTCGCACATCGCGGGCCCGTGTGAGGGGATGAGCGTCGAGGACTACCGGGGAAGTGGGGTGCTGGTGGAGATTCCACACCGCGGCCTGCAACAGCCACTCGTAGAGGCGGGCCGCTTGCTCGTGCGACGTGGTGCGGGACGTAGGAAACAGCACGGTTCGCAGTTGGGCGAGGTCGGGCAGGACCCCGCCGATGACGATCGCGAGATGCCCGGCCAATTCCGACTTGCCCGTACGCGGCCGACCGCCGATGGAGACGATCACCGCGCCTCCACAGCCGTGCATCCGATCGAGGCGACCTTGCGCTTACGAGCGGGTACCTCCGCCTCGCCCGGCCAGCGGAAGAAGGCCCACACTCCCTTGCCGATAACCTCTCCGTCACGTGTCGCGGGAGCAGCCGTCCAGTGGTCGGCAATCGCGGAGACGAGCCGGAGACCGCGCCCACCGTCCGCGGTGTCGGGTCGGAACACCGGTGCGGGAACCTTCGGCGAGTTGTCGGTCACCAGGATGCCGAGTGCCGCGCCGGGTTTGACGGAGAGCGACAGCCCGAGCGTCTCGGTCTCGCCCATCGGCCGAGTTCGACCATGAAGCACGGAGTTCGTCACCAGCTCGCTGGCCACGAGAAGGACGCGGTCCATCAGCTCGTCCTTGCGGCTGAATCCCCAGCCGATGAGCTTTTCCTGGAGGAACTGCCGCGACTGGGGCACGGCCTGTTCCGAGTTCGCGAGCCGGATCGTAGTCAGTTCCGTCTCGACATCGTGCGCCAGGGCAGCGAGGAACTGCCCGGTCTTCCGAGTCGTCGTCATTGAGCGCACCCCCAATCCTGGATGGCGGGTGCCGCCGGCCGATATCCGGAGCACGGCGGCACCCGCGGGCTCACGAGCCAGGACCGTCAGGTGCCGTGGCTGGCGAGCGGCTTGTGGTCTCGGGAAGCCCGAGGAGGGCAAGAGTTGCCCTCGTGGACCAAGAGCGGCAACCGTGACGGTTCACGTAAACGTGACGGGCTTACGTGACGCTTCACGTATTTTCAGGGCCGTACTTGGCGGAGCCGCGTTTTCTTGTCACAGAGCGGACAGCATGTCAGTACGCTGGTCGGCGAGTTCGAAGGGAATCAACTCCATGCGACGTGGTCCTGGACCTCATCGTCCGTCCTGTGCAAAGCGGTTACGTGAGAGCGGTGCCGAACGAGGACAGTCAACCGACGAGATCGCCCGCACGATTCAGGCGCACTGCTCCGTCTCCCCCTTGCGCGCACAGCGTCTGGCCATGGGCCTCACCCTGACCGAGGCAGCGGACCAGATCCGCGAGCTCGTCTCTGACCTGGACAGGGCCCCCCGGGTCACCGTGGAACAGCTGCGGCTCTGGGAAACGGGAGGGCATCAACCGCTTCGTTCCACCGTGCTCGTGCTCGCCGCCTTCTATGGCTGCTCGCCCGGGGATCTGGGTCTGGACGACACCGAGGCGGTCGCCGGCGCCGTCCTCCGGGCAGGCTCCCGGCATGGGCACCGCGCCGAGGTCACCCCCATGTCCGCCATCGGCGAGCGGATCCCGACGGCTGCCGAGCACCTCTCGCACAGGGTCGACGCCGCGCGGCGTGCGGTGGACCGTACCCTGGCCTCCGCGACGGTCAACTCCAGCCAGCTGGACCACATCGACGAGATGGTCCTTTGGGCCAGCCAGGAGTACATCTCCACCCCGCCGGCCCCGATGCTCACCCGCCTCTTGGACCTGCTTGCCGAGGTCGAGGAGCTTGCTGCAAGCCGACAGCCGGCTGCCGTCCAAGTCCGGCTCTCTGAGCTGACGGCGATGCTTTCCACCCTGATTGCCGATGCGCTCATGAAGCTCGGCGACCTTCCGCGGTCGCGATCCTGGTACGCCACAGCGCGTACAGCCGCCGACGACAGCGGTAACTCCGAGCTTCGAGCGAGAGTCAGGGCTCAGGCCGCGATGCTGCCCTTCTACTACGGCCCGATCGCCAATGCGGTGAACCTCTGCCGGGAGGCCAGGGTCATCAGCAGATCACGGGCCAGTGTCAGCGCCACACACGCCTTCGCGGCGGCAGCAGAAGCCCGAGCCCTGGCCAAGCTGGGTGCCACTGAGGAAGCCGAAGCCGCACTTCGCTACGCGGCGAAGGTGTTCGAGCAGTTCGGCGGGGATGTGGCGGATGATGCCTTCGCGTTCCCGGAGCGCCGCTTCCTGCTCTACAAGAGCGGGACGCTGACGGCTCTCGGACACACGCGCGAGGCACGCCAGGTACAGGAGGAGGCGCTCGTCCTCTACCGGGACACGACAGGGATCGATCCCGCGCTTCTCCGGCTTGAAGCAGCCATCTGCTACGCGCGGGACCGAAGCCCTGATGAAGCGTGTCAGCTGGCCGGCGCCACCTTCCTGCGAATGGACCCCGCCCACCGCACACCCATCGTAGAGGAGAGGGCCCGCGAGGTTGTACAGGTCCTTCCGTCGGTGATACGGACAGGCCGGGCAGCACGCGAGCTTCTTGAGATCATCGAGCTGCCGCCAGGCCGGATGTGACAGGACGGGCTCTCGTCGGTAAGCCTGTGCGACATGACAATCACGCCGACCCCGGGTGGGTTCGACGAGTTCGAGATGTACCAGGTACTAGAGCGGGCCTGTACGAAGGCCGGGCTCGACAGCCGTGATGCGCGTCTCCTGCGCGGTCACACCAACGCGGTTCTCCTCCTGGAGAAAGAGCAGGTGGTGGCCAAGATCGCTCGGAAGGGAACGGACGCCGAGAGCGTTGCGCGCACAGTTACCTTCGTGCGCTGGCTCGTCGAAGCAGGCTTTCCTACTGTCTCTCTGCACCCCTGCGATCAGCCGTTGATCGTCGATGGGCACGCCGTCACCTTCTGGACATACCTGCCACAACCCGAGCACCCGGTGGCGGCCGGGCAGCTGGCCGGGCCCCTTAAGGCGCTCCACTCGCTGCCCCCGCCCCCGATTGCCCTTGCCGAGCACGACAACGTCCGAGCGATCCGCCGCTCTCTGAACGTGATCACATGTCTTCCTGCCGCAGCCATCCGATACATGGAGGAGGAGGCGGACCGACTCGAGGGGGAACTGCGGGACGTTCAATTCGCGCTTGCCCCCGGGCTGATACAGGGCGACCCACAGCACCGAAACGCGTTGCACACCGCCGACGGATCTGCGGTGCTATGCGACTGGGACACGGTCGCCCATGGCCAGCCGGAATGGGATCTCGTCACGGTCGAAGTCCACTGCCGGCGGTTCGGCTACGGCCAAGCTCACTACCAAACGTTCGCGAGCGCCTACGGGTGGGACGTAACGAAATGCGCTGGCTACTCGGTTTTGCGTGATATTCGGGAGCTGCGCATGATCACCACTAACGCGCGAAAAGTTCGACATGCTCCTGAGTCTTTGAGCGAGATCCAGCGGCGAGTCGACGGGCTCAGAAGGAGGGACGGGCAGCTCCCCTGGAACATCCTCTAACGGTCCGCCTGGACCCATGCAGCCCCGGTTGTTCAACGAGAACCCGGCCACGGTCAAGATGGTGACCGGCTCGTTCGAGGCCGCCTGGGAACGGGCCATCCCGCACGAGGGGTTCGCGGTCTAGCCTCACTGTCCCACCCTCACCGGACTCCAGCATGCCGTCTCAACGCCGTCCTACCGCCTCGGCCGGCTCACGGCGTCCACAGAGGGGAAACCCTGTGCGGCGTCGACGAGTCGGCCAGCAGCGACGTCACGCCCTGGGGAACACCGAGCTGCCCCAGAGCCCAGTCGAGCGCATCAGCTTCGGCATCGCACATTCTGGCTATCAGGCCGGTTTGTTCAGGCAGGAGGATTCGCCGGGGGATCACGATCGTCTCCCGGACCCGGTCGAGGGGCAGCCCCCGCTGGAAACCCTGTGCAGCGGGGCGAAGCGCGTCCTCGTCGGGCGGAAGCGGCAGGCGCCGACGGGCTGCATTCGAGACGACGATCCCGGCAACATGGACGTACTCCGCCAGCAGTGGCCCCAACAGGTCTGCGAGTGCATCGGTCTTGGCGGCGAGCGACATCCCCGCGAAGGGCGTCGGGACGTGGAAGAGGCCGCTGTGGTCCTCCACCCAGATCCACGCAGTGCCCGCCCCCGCCGTCTTGACGCACTTGCCACGCACCTTGCCCAGGAGCCGCCTGCCCTGGTCGCTCTCCACCGTGTCACCGGTCAGAGTGGTGCACTGGGGCGCCGTGCCAGGGTGGACGGTCAGCCGCCTGCCGGCGTTGCTGAGAACATCGACCGCGGCCCCCGAGGCAGCGCACTGTTGGGCGGCCTCCTCGGTCCGCTTCTTCCATGCCTCGAAGGCGTCGCCGTTGAGGAGTTCGGGGAGGTCGCCTTCCCAGTAGATGTCACGGCCCCTGTCCAGAGTGAAGAGGTGAGCCTGGAGGTTCTGGCGGAACCTCTCGTGGTCCTGGCTCTTCTGGTCCTCGGCGAGGGTGACGACCTCGATGAAGACGGGGCCGACACGGACGTCGCCGGGACCACCGCTGGCTTTCGCCGGCTCCAGCTCGACCGGGAGTCCGCGGGCCGCCCCCATGAGCGCGAGCCGGGCCTGTGTCTGGGAGTGCAGGAACCGGGACAGGGTGACGTCGCGGCGTGCATCCCGCTTGACCGAGGCAATGCCGGGCACCCCGGCTTTCTCCAGATAGGCGTACGCGGCCCACCACCGCACCGCCTCCACCCATGCTCCCGGCGCGGCTCCGTTCATGAACTGGAGCACTGGGGCGTGTCGGCCCAGACCGACGAAGGTGTCGCTGGCCTGACCCCGGGCGGGGGAGGGGACCACGGCCTTGGGCAGCCAGCGGCTGTTGAAGAACGCGGTGAGGCCAGCCACGGCGCGTGCGGTCACCTCGTGACCTGCGGGGGAGAGATAGTCGGCGCCCTCCGGACAACCGAACCACGCCTCCCAGTCGATCGTCCTGAGGCCCTGGTCGATCGCCCGCCATATCTCTTTGTCACGAGGGTGCATGCCCGTGATCATGACGCATCCGTAGACGAGGATGCGGGGGTTTTCCCGAACGTCCGGCGCTTCCTCCCAGCCCGCCCTGGACGAGTCCCCCGTCCGGTCCACACCACAGCAATAGCGGACAGCCACCGCGGATCGCACGACGGTGACCCTCGCGTGCCTATTTGCCGGGCAGTTCTTATCGCGTCCGAAGTTGTCGACTTCCCGGCGGATTGATAGTGGGCATTCGCTCACGGCAGACGAGAGTTGGCGGCAAAAGACTGGAACCTCGGCTGGGGCCATGTCAATGTACAACGTCCCGAAAATGCAAGGTGGGACGAGGAGCTGCTCGACGGGCAGGGGCGGAGAGATGGCAATCCCAGACTTGTGTGATTGGTGGTCTGAGCAGTTCCTGTTTAGGAGGTTCGTGTGTCTGATCCCGCCATTCGATCTGTTCGCTTCACGTCCCCTGTCCTCTTTTCTCGGCGGATTGAGCGCATGGTCCGGAAGAATGTCTGGTGGCTAAGGCGCGGTCACTGCCGACTGTGCGTCTGCGCCTGCGCGGCTGGCCTATTTGGTGATCCAAGGTGTTGCGAGCTCATCGGCGTGGGGCGCGCAACATAGCCCACGATCGCCGGTTGGGCAAACCGGCGATCCTCGCGACCATTGATGTTCGTCCGCATCGGCCGTGCTTGGTAGTGGAGCCGGCGGATGCACTGTCCCGGGGCTACGCAGTGCTTCCTTGTGATTTGCGCCTGTGTAGCCCTTCCTGTCCCCGACTGAAAGGAAGAAATGGCTCGTCCCCCTGCGCTGAAGCTCGCTGAGGTCCTGGCGGAGATCCGCATGAGTCCGTCGGCGTTTTACCGTCTGCGTGCCCGCAACCAGGCTCCTCGAATGATCAAGCTGCCGAACGGCGAACTCCGCTGCCGTCGTGCCGACCTTGACGCCTGGTGGCAGGCGTGCGAAAGGGATACGCCTGAATGGCGATGAGTTACAAGGTCCGCTTCTGGGACATCCGGGAGCGGCCGAAGCGTCGCAAGCCGTTCGAGGTCCGATGGACGGTCAACGGCCGCGAGCGGTCGGAGTCCTTCATCACCAAGGGACTGGCCGAGAGCCGACGAGCGAAGCTCATGACGGCCGCGCGTGACGGTGAGGCGTTCGACGAGCAGACTGGTCTGCCGGCCTCCGAGATCCGCGCCATTCGGCAGCGGACCACCTGGTACGACCTGGCTCATGCCTACATCGATGAGCGATGGGACCGAACGCCTGGCAACACCCGTCGTACCCTCGCTGATGCACTCGCCACCATCACGCCCGCGCTGGTGAGGCGCGAAGCGCGCTACTCGGAGCCGAGGGTTCTGCGGCGCGCGCTGTATTCATGGGCGTTCAACAAGCGCGCCTGGGAGAGCAAGCCGTCCGCCGAATGGCAGCATGCCCTCGACTGGATGCAGCGGCACTCCCTGCCCGTCAGTGAGCTGATGGAACCAGACGTCGTGCGCAGGGCGTTGGACGCGCTCGGCCGGAAGATCGACGGAGAGTCCGCCGCGGCGAAGACCGCCCTGCGGAAGCGATCGGCCTTCAGCGAGGTCCTCGGAACTGCCGTCGACAAGGGATACTTCGCGGAGAATCCGCTCGCAAGGGTCAAGTGGCAGGCTCCTGGGGTGAGCGAGGAAGTGGACCCTGCCTGTGTGCCGAACCCGACCCAGGTTGCTCGCCTGCTGACGGCTGTTGGCAAACAACAGGGCCGCGGCCCGCACCTTGAGGCGTTCTTCGGCTGCATGTACTACGCGGCCATGCGTCCGGCGGAGGCCATCCACCTACAGATCTCGCAATGCCATCTGCCGAAGAGCGGCTGGGGCATGCTCAACCTGAGCGGAGGTGTCGTCACGGCCGGCAAGGAGTGGACGGACGATGGCTCGGTCCACGAAGTGCACTCTTTGAAGCGGCGAGCCGTCAAGGCCACACGTCCCGTGCCGATACCGCCGTCGTTCGTGCACACACTGCGAAAACACGTCGATCGCTTCGGCGTTGCGCCCGATGGCCGAGTGTTTCGCAATGAGGCCGGCGGCTACGTTGATGCAGCGGCCTACGGCAAGACATGGGAGCGGGCTCGTAAGAAGGTCCTGGCTCCCAACGAGCAGCCGACGCTGCTCGCCAAGAGGCCCTATGACCTCCGGCACGCCGGGATCTCGTTCTGGCTGCACTCCGGCGTGGATCCTGCCGAATGCGCGCGCCGGGCTGGTCAGAGCATCCAAGTGCTCTTCCAGTACTACGCCAAGTTCCTGGACGGTCTTCAGGAGCATTCCAACCGGCTCATCGAGGAGTCGATGCAGGAGTGGAGCCGGCGCAGCGAGGACAGCAGCCTCAGGGGCTGAGCCGCAATCTGGCCCGTGTCTGGCCCGGAACTGCTGGTCAGGACTGGGATACGGGTGGGATGAACTGGAAGAAGGGGCGTATTTCGACGCCTCCCCCATGGGGAGGCTCGGGCACTTCAAAAAGGCGCCTGACCCGGGCAAAACCCCAGGTCAGGCGCCTTCTTCCGTTCCGTTAGAAGAAGCCCAGCTTCTTCGGCGAGTAGCTCACCAGCAGATTCTTCGTCTGCTGGTAGTGGTCCAGCATCATGCGGTGGTTCTCGCGGCCGATGCCCGACTGCTTGTAGCCGCCGAAGGCGGCGTGGGCCGGGTAGGCGTGGTAGCAGTTCGTCCAGACGCGGCCCGCCTGGATCGCGCGGCCGGCGCGATAGGCGGTGTTGGCGTCGCGGGTCCAGACGCCGGCGCCCAGGCCGTAGAGGGTGTCGTTCGCGGTGCGGATCGCGTCGTCGAAGTCGGTGAAGGACGTCACCGCCACGACCGGGCCGAAGATCTCCTCCTGGAAGATCCGCATGCGGTTGTCGCCCTCGAAGATCGTCGGCTGGATGTAGTAGCCGCCTTCGAGGTCGCCGCCGTGGCCGACCTGCTGACCTCCCGTCAGGATCTTCGCGCCCTCCTGCTGGCCGATCTCCAGGTACGAGAGGATCTTCTTCAGCTGCTCCGCCGACGCCTGGGCGCCGATCATCGTCTCCGGGTCCAGCGGGTGGCCCGCGACGATCGCCTCCGTGCGGACGACCGCCGCCTCCAGGAACTCGCCGTAGTGGCCGCGCTGCACCAGCGCCCGCGAGGGACAGGTGCAGACCTCGCCCTGGTTGAGGGCGAACATCGTGAAGCCCTCCAGCGCCTTGTCGCGGAAGTCGTCGTCCGCCGCCCACACGTCGTCGAAGAAGATGTTCGGCGACTTGCCGCCCAGCTCCAGCGTCACCGGCTTCAGGTTCTCGGTGGCGTACCCCATGATGAGGCGGCCCGTCGATGTCTCGCCGGTGAAGGCGATCTTCGCCACGCGCGGGGAGGAGGCGAGCGGCTTGCCGGCCTCCTCGCCGAAGCCGTTGACGATGTTCAGGACGCCCGGCGGCAGCAGGTCCGCGACCAGGCTCAGCCAGTAGTGCACCGACGCCGGCGTCTGCTCGGCCGGCTTCAGCACGATCGCGTTGCCCGCCGCCAGCGCCGGTGCCAGCTTCCACACGGCCATCAGGATCGGGAAGTTCCAGGGGATGATCTGCGCCACGACCCCGAGCGGCTCGTGGTAGTGGTACGCCACGGTGTCCTCGTCGAGCTGGCTGAGCGAGCCCTCCTGCGCGCGCAGCGCCCCCGCGAAGTAGCGGAAGTGGTCGATGGCGAGCGGGATGTCGGCCGCCAGCGTCTCCCGTACCGGCTTGCCGTTGTCCCAGGTCTCCGCGACCGCGAGCGCCTCCAGGTTCGCCTCCATTCGGTCGGCGATCTTCAGCAGTACCCCCGCCCGCTCGGCCGGCGCCGTGCGGCCCCAGGCCGGGGCGGCCGCGTGCGCCGCGTCCAGCGCGCGCTCGACGTCGTCGGCCGAGCCCCGCGCGATCTCGGTGAACGGCTTGCCGTCGACCGGGCTCGGGTTCTCGAAGTACCGGCCGTCGGCCGGGGCGACGTACTCGCCGCCGATCCAGTGGTCGTAGCGCGGCTGGTACGACATCAGCGCGCCCTCGGTGCCGGGCGAGGCGTAGCGGGTCATGGGCGGACCTCCCTGCGGGTCGGACGGATCCGGGCGGCCCGGACCCACCGGAGGGCGGGGACGGGCGGCCGGACGGTGCGCGCCCGTCGTCCCGACCGGCGCTCACCGCCGAGTGTGCGGAAGCGGACGTTGCAACCCCGTTGCACCGGCCGACAGTTCCTCCTCCAGGGCGTCGAGCCGGGCGCGTACGGGCGGAAGTTGTGCCGCCGGCACCGCCGCGCACAGCGCCCGCCACACCTCCACGTCCTCCTCGCCCCACGCGCTGTACGCCCAGTCCGCGAGGAGCCGGGGATCCGCCCGCGCCACCAGCGCCGCCCGCAGGCGGTCCGCGAGCCGTTCCCTCAGGCGGACGACGCCGGGTGCGGCCGAGCCCGGCAGCAGTGGGCCCGCGTAGTCCCCGGCGGCCGCCGCCACCGCCCCCGAGGCGAGCCGGCGGTCCACCGCCGCGAAGTCCGCGTCCACCGGCACGGCGAGCCGGTACGGCCGTGAGCGCAGCAGCTCCGGGCCGAGCAGGGCCCGCAGCCGGGACAGCTCGGCGCGCAGCGTCACGGGCGTGACCGACTCGTCCTCGTAGAGGAGGGCCAGCAGCTGGTCGCCCGTCACCCCTTCCGGACGGTGTGCGAGGACCACCAGGATCTCGCTGTGCCGCCGGCTCAGCCGCAGCCGCCGTCCGCCGACCGTGAGCAGTGCCTCGTCCCGGCCGAGCGCCGTCAGCCGCGGCCGTCCCGGCGGCGGGGGAGGGGCCAGCAGCGCCAGCTGGGCCTCCGCCGCCCGCGCCACCGCCCGTACCAGGCCGAGGCTGTGCGGGTGGGCGAGGCGCTCGCCGCCCGTGAGGTCGACGGCGCCGAGCAGCCGTCCGCTGCGCGGATCGTGCAGCGGGGCCGCCGCGCACGTCCAGTCCCGCACGGGCGGCCGGAAGTGTTCCGCCGACACCACCTGGACGGGACGGCCGACGGCGAGCGCCGTTCCCGGCGCGTTGGTCCCCGCCGCGGCCTCGGCCCAGCCGGCACCGGCGACGAAGTTCATCCGCCGGGCCTGCCGCAGCGTCGCCGGGTCCCCCTCCACCCACAGCAGCCGCCCGCCCGCGTCGCACACCGCGAGCAGGTGCCCGCCGTCGAGGGCGTCCGCGCCGAGCAGTTCCCGGATCACCGGCATCGCGGCGGCGAGCGGATGCCCTTCCCGGTACGCGGCCACCTCCTCCTCGTCCAGTTCGGTCGCCGCCGCCCCGTCCCGGCTGACCCGGGCCCGCTCGGACCGCCGCCACGACTCCGCGACCAGCTCCCGGGCCGTGGCCCGCTCCTCCGGCCGTGGCTCCGGCCCGGGCTCGCGCGCCCCGCTCCTCCGCCTCGTCGTCGCCTCGCTCAACTCGGCCTCCCCATCGAGGACGTACGCCTTCCAGGCGCACATCGTCGTGGCCGCGCCCGCCGCCCACAAGCACCCGGTAGGGGGCGCATATGCCACCTGTCCGGGAGCCGCCGGTCCGGGCGAAGGGAGAGGCGGCCCGGGGTGCTTCCGGGCGGGCCGGGACCGGGGCGGCGGCCCGGGGACCGAGGCCCCGCGGGCCCGGCACCGACGGCCCGGCCCTCACCATCACCCCCGGCGTCCACGGCCCCGGCGGAGGCGGGCACGGTGACGTATGGGACGGTCGGGGGCATGGCGGAGACGGCGCGTGGGCACGGGTGGGGGACCGGCTTGGCCGATGCCTCGTCTCCTTCGTGGGAACGACGCGCGCGTGCCGGGCAGGACCTCGCCTCCTTCGCCGGAGTCCCCGAGGTGGCGGACGCGCTGGGCAGGCTCCTGCTGGACGCCGAGAACACGGCGGTCACCCGCTGGACGGCGGAGGCCCTGGCCGGGCTGGGCACGGTGGAAGCCGTCCGGCTGATCGCCCTCGCGGTCGCGGAAGCCGACGACAACCGGCCGACTGGCTCCGGACCGGTGTGGACGACGCGCTCGTGGACACCGAGGGCGGGCGGGACGTCGCGGTGGCCTGCGGGAAGCTCGCCCACGACCCGGCGGAGGCCGTCCGGCGGGGCGCCTCCGAGATCGCGGCGTGGGTGGACGGTACGGGCGGCTGACCCGCGGCGGCCGGCCGGTGCGTGGGGCATGGCGCACCAGGGGTGGCGTGACAGCGTCGGAGCTGGATTCCTCGTCGCCGGGCGAACCCGGGGCGCGACACACGGTCCGCCGTGCGTGCCGGGAGGGCGGGGTGCGGCTAGCGTCGGCCGAGGCTACGGACGCCGCTCCCCACGGACAGAAAGAAGGCGGTCGCAGTGTCCCGGAATCGCCGTTTGATCCTGAGCCCGCCGTCCCGGGTGTGGAACCTGCTGTCCGACGGCCTTCGCTACGGCGAATGGGTCTCGGGGACGCAGCAGGTCATCGCCGCCGACCCGCACTGGCCCGAGGTGGGCGCCCGCCTCCGGGTCCGTGTGGGCGTCGGCCCGGTCACCCTGGACGACACCTGCGTCGTGCGGATCTGCGAACCCGAGCGCCGCCTGGAACTGGAGGCGAAGGCGGACCCCTTCGGCGCGGCCCGCATCGCCATGAACCTGATCCCCTGGGGCGAGAACACCCTCTTCCTCCTCGAATGGCATCCGCTGCGAGGCCCCGGCACCCGCATGCACGGCCTCCCGGTCGACTACCTCGTCTCCATCCGCAACGGCATGATGCTGACGAAGCTCGCCCGGATCGCCGTCCGCGAGCGCCGGGCCGAAGCCACGCCGGCGCCGACGGCACGAGGCACCTCCTGACGGACGCCGTGGCCGGCGCGGACGGCGGGCACGGGCGTCCTGCGCGGGGCGCCGCCGGACGAGCGGGAGCATTCCGCGCCGCGCCCCGATGACTCAACCCTGTGACAGATGCGGCTGGTTGGCACAGACGTCCGGATGGCGGTCCCGCCGGCGGCTACCCTCGGCGTTGCGTCGTGCAGGGAGGGGAGCAGGGGCATGTGGGACCTGGAGGAGGGCGACCCGGCGGAGATCGGGTCGTTCCGGCTCGTCGCGCGGCTGGGGAGCGGCGGCATGGGGACGGTCTACCTCGCCACGCAGGAGGGGGCGGACGGCCATGTCGCCGTCAAGACGATCAGGAGCGAGTACGCGCGGGAGGAGGGCTTCCGGCGGCGGTTCACCCGGGAGGCGACGGCGGCGAGTTCGGTCAGGAGCCCGCACACGGTACGCGTCGTCGGCTTCGACACCCGGGCGCGCGAGCCGTGGCTCGCCACCGAGTACGTGGACGGGCCGTCACTCCGGGACCACGTGCAGACCCACGGGCCCCTGTCGCTGCCCGCCGCCGTGGACCTCGCCCTCGGCCTCTCCTTCGGGCTCGCCTCCATCCACAAGGCCGGCCTGGTGCACCGGGACCTCAAGCCCGGCAACGTGCTGCTGACGGAGAACGGCCCGAAGATCATCGACTTCGGGCTCGCGTACGCCACCGACTTCAGTCACGCCACGCACACCGGGGCCGTGCTCGGCACCCCCGGCTACTTCTCCCCGGAGCAGGTCCAGGCGCGGCCCGTCAGCGCGGCCTCGGACATCTTCGCGCTGGGAGCCGTCCTCACGTTCGCCTCCTCCGGCGACCACGCCTTCCGTGGCGTCACCCCCGTCACCGCCCAGTACCACGTCGTCCACGAGGAACCGCAGCTCGCCGAAGTCCCCGACGAGCTGCGGGAGATGATCGCCGCGTGCATGCGGAAGGACCCGCGGGAACGGCCGCCGGTGAGCGCCCTCCTGTCCCATCTGACGGCACTGCGCGCCTACGGCCACAAGAAGTCGGCCGCCGGCTTCCGCCGGGCCTCGCCGGCGGACGGGGAGAAGGCCGGGGCCCGGGCGGACCCGCCCACCACCGTCCCGGTCGGCAGCGCCGGGGGCCGGCGGGGCCGTTGGGCCGTTCTCACCGCGGTGGCCGCGGCGTCGGTGGCCCTCGGAGCGGCGGCGGGACCCTGGCTCCTGCCCGTCTACGGCAGGACGGCCGAGGCCCCCCTGGCCGGCTCGGGCACCACGCCGACGGACGACCCCGCTTCACCGTTCTACGAACCGAGGACCACACCTCCGCCCGGGGCGACGGAGGCGGCGCCGTCGGCCGGCGCGGTGGACCCGCGTACCGAGGTGCTCCTCGACTCGTTGACGTACAACCCCGTGCGGGACAGGTGCGTCGTCGAGGGCGACGGCCTGGCGGACGGGGGCATGGTGGTGTCGAACCCGACCGACTACCGGATCTCCGTGGACTCCCTGCAGTACGGGGACCGGATCCTCACGAAGGCCGTGATCACGGTGCGGGCCCTGAACGAGCCGCTCCAGGGCGAGCCCGTCGTGGTCCACCTGAAGCTGCCCAAGGGGCAGGGCGTGGCGCTCCCGGTGCCGGTGGGGAGGACCGAGTGGTCCTTCCGGTGGCCCGACGTCCTGAGGACGGTCGAGCTCTCGGAGCCGTACGACACCAGTGAGCCGGCGACGCTCATGGGCTCCTACACGATCACGGTCGTCCACGGCACCGTCCGGTCGTGCGTGGGGTTCGAGGGCAACCCCCGCTCCGCGTCCCTCGGCGACTGATCAGCGGTCCCCGAGCGCGGTCCCCAGGAAGCGGATGTGCGGGCGTTCCCCCGGGCCGGGATACGTCACCGAGGCGCGGACGCCGTAGACGTCGGCGACGAGCCGTTCGGTGAGGACCTCGGCCACCGGGCCGGCGGCCACCACGCGGCCCTCGCGCAGGACCACCACGTGGTCGCAGTACATCGCCGCGAGGTTGAGGTCGTGCAGCGCCATGACGCAGGTGAGGCGCAGGCCCGAGATCAGGGCCATGAGGTCGAGCTGGTGCTGGACGTCGAGGTGGTTCGTCGGCTCGTCCAGCAGGAGTTCGCGGGGTTCCTGGGCGAGGGCCCGGGCGATCTGGACGCGCTGGCGCTCGCCGCCGGACAGGGTGCGCCAGGTGCGATGCGCGCGGTCGGTGAGGCCGGTGCGGGCGAGCGCGGACCGTACCGCGTCCTCGTCCGCGGCCGTCGGGGGCGACCACGCCCGGCGGTGCGGGACGCGGCCGAGGCGTACGGCGTCGGCCACGGTGAGGTCGACCTGGGTGTCGGCGTGCTGCTCCACGACGGCCACCCGCCGGGCGAGCGCGCGGCGGGGGAGGGCGCCCAGACGGTCGCCGTCCAGGGTCACGACCCCGGCGTCCGGCGCCAGGACGCCCGCCAGGACGCGCAGGAGGGTCGACTTGCCGGAGCCGTTCGGGCCCAGCAGCCCGGTGAGCGTGCCGGGCGCAGGCGTGATGCTCACGCCGTCGAGGACGAGCGCCCCGCCCGCGGTCCGGGAGACGTGCGCGGCGCGCAGCCCGGCGCCGCCGTCGGTGATCGGTGGCGTCCGGGTCATCGCGTGCTCCTGGTGCGGTAGAGGACGACGACGAACGCCGGGACGCCGATGAGCGACGTCACCACGCCGACCGGGACCTCCTGGGGGTCGAGGACCGTACGGGCGAGGGTGTCGGCCCAGACCAGGAAGACCGCGCCGGCCAGCGCGGTCAGGGGCAGCAGCCGGGCGTGGCCGGGGCCCGCGAGGGCGCGCACCGCGTGCGGCAGGACCAGGCCGACGAAGCCGATCGCGCCCGCGGCGGCGACCAGGACGGCGGTGAGCAGGGCGGTGACCGAGAGGAGGACCAGCCGGGTCCGCGCCACGGCCACGCCGAGCGTCGCCGCCGCGTCCTCGCCGAACGCGAAGGCGTCCAGCGTCCGGGCGTGTCCGCCGCAGACCAGCAGCCCGACGGCCAGGACCGCCGCGCAGACGCCGACGTCGGTCCAGCCCGCGCCGCTGAGCGAGCCGAGCAGCCAGAAGAGGACGCCCCGGGTGGTCTCGGCGTCGGCGGCGGTCATCACCACGAACGACGTCAGGGCGGAGAAGAGCTGCATCGCCGCCACGCCCGCCAGGACGACGCGGTCCGTCGAACCGCCCAGGGTGTGGCTGAGCAGCAGGACCAGGCCGAACGAACAGAGCGCGCCGAGGAACGCCCCTCCGGCGACGGAGACCGCACCCCCGCCCACGCCCAGGACGACGACGGCGACCGCTCCGGTCGAGGCGCCGGAGGAGACGCCGAGCACGAAGGGGTCGGCGAGCGGGTTGCGCAGCAGGGACTGCATCACCGCGCCGCACACCGCGAGTCCGGCACCGCAGACGGCCGCGAGCAGGGTGCGCGGCAGCCGCAGGTCCCACACGATGCCGTCGCGGATCGGGCTCAGCCCGGACGGGTTCCCGCCGAGGCGGGAGGCGACGACGGACCAGGCGTCCGCGACGCGGATGTCCGCCGGACCGATGGTGAGGGCCAGGGCGACGGAGGCGCACAGAAGGAGGATCCCGGCGGCCCCGGCGACGGGCGGCAGCGCCCGGGAGGCACGGAGGACGGTCCGTCCGGAGCCTTCCGTCGTACGGGAGTCGTCGGCCGTCCGTCCGGAGCGTGCCGTCGTGCGGGAGCCGTCGGCCGTCCGTCCGGAGTCTCCCGCCGTACGGGACCGGGTCACTTCGCGAGCCCGTACGTCCGCAGCGCGGCGGCCACCTGCTCGATGCCCTCGACGGTGCGGATCGTGGGGTTCATGGCCTGGCCGCTGAGGATCACGTACCGCTTCTTCCGCACCGCCGTCATGTTCCGGGTGACGGGGTGGGACTCCAGGAACTCGATCTTCTTCGCGGCGCTCTCGGCCGACTGGGCCTTGCGGGTCAGATCGGCGATCACCAGCACGTCGGGGTCGCGGTCGGCGACGGTCTCCCAGTTGATCTGCGGCCACTCCTCCTTCGTGTCGTCGAAGACGTTCTTCACGCCGAGCACCCCGCTGACGATCCCCGGCGCGCCGCAGCATCCGGCCATGTAGGGCCCCTGGGAGTCCGAGAACCAGTAGAGGACGGAGGCGCCGGCGAAGTCGGCGCCGGCCGTGGCCTTCGTGACGCGGGCGCGGAGTTCGCCGACGAGCTTCTCGCCGCGCTCCGGGACGCCGAAGATTCTGGCCAGGTCGCGGACCTCGCCGTACACGGTGTCCATGGTCAGCGGCGCGGTCCGGACGCCGTCGCCGTCGCCGCTGTTGTCCTTGCCGACGCAGTCGGTGGGGGAGAGGTAGGTGGGAACGCCGAGCCGCGTGAACCGCTCCCTGGGCGCCACACCGCCCTTGCCCAGCGTGTAGAGGAAGGAAGCGCTGACGAAGTCGGGTTCGGTGTCGAGCACCTTCTCGAACGACGGGTAGCGCTCGGCGAGCCGGGGGACGGTGGCGTTCGCCTTCTCCAGGCCCTTCAGGACGGGATCCGTCCAGGTGGCCGTGCCCACCATGCGGTCGGCGAGGCCGAGCGAGAAGAGGATCTCGGCCGAGCCCTGGTCGAGGGCGACGGCGCGGCGCGGCGTGTGGGCGACCTCGACCCGCTGCCCGCAGTTGTCGAGGGCGACGGGGCCCGGTCCGGAGGCCGGCCCCTTCCCTCCGGCCGGGGCCGCGGGGGCGCCGGCGCCGCAGCCGGCCACGAGAACGGCGCCGGCCACGAGCAGCACGGCGGAACGGACGGGAGGTGCGAAGGGCACGGTGGGGAGTCCTCTGCGTCACGGCTCATGCGCGGAGCCTGTCGTACGGTGCTCCCCGGACGGCGACCCGCGCCCCCCGGGGCGCCAGCAGGTCTTCGGACTCGGGATCGTCCGGACGGGACGCCTTCCCAGACCCCTCGGGGGTCCAGTGGCCGATGTCCCGCCCGTCACCCTCACCGCTGCGCGTCAGCTCCGGATTCCCACCGGATTCCCTGACCCGTGCACGTACCGCGTCGGTGCGTACAGAGGTGCGACTGGCCCGGGCAAGCTACCACAGAGGGATCTTGGTGCCGCCCCGCGGGTCAGGCGCGGTGCGCGACCGCCGCCAGGGCGTTCCTGACCTCCTGGGCCACGCGGGCCGCGTCGTCGGGGTTGTTCACGACGTCCGTGTGGTTCATGTCGACGACGAGGACGTCGCTGGCGGAGTAGTGCTGGTGCACCCACTCGTCGTAACCGGTCCACAGCGTGCGGTAGTACTCGACGAGGCTCTCGTCCTGCTCGAAGTCGCGTCCGCGCAGCCCGATCCGGTGCAGCACCGTCTCGAAGTCCGCCTTGAGGTAGACCATGAGGTCGGGCGCCTTGCGGTACGGCAGGCCCTCGATCTCGCGCATCATCTCGTCGAGCAGGCCCTCGTAGACCTGCATCTCCAGGGAGCTGATCCGGCCGAGGTCGTGGTTGACCTTGGCGAAGTACCAGTCCTCGTAGATCGACCGGTCGAGCACGCTGTCGTCCTGCTTGTACGCCTCCTTGATCGCGGCGAACCGCGTCTGCAGGAAGTACAGCTGGAGCAGGAAGGGGTAGCGCTTCGCCTGGATCTCCTCGGGGCTCGCCGAGTAGAACAGCGGGAGGATCGGGTTGTCGTCCACGCTCTCGTAGAAGACCTCGGTGCCCAGCTCCTTCGCGAGCAGCTCGGCCACACTCGTCTTGCCGATCCCGATCATGCCTCCGACGCAGATCACCGGCATACCTCACTTCTCCCTGGGGGTCTTCTGTACGTGGACGGGGAGATGGGCCTCCCGTACCACTGAGACGCGCGCCGGTGGTCAGGCGATTCCCCGGGCTTTCGTGATCAACGTCATGTGGTCCTTCGGGGCCGGGACCCCTCCCTGGACCGGATCGCTCTCCTCGACCGGTGGGCCGGCCGTTCCGCGACCACCGCTCGTCGCGGCAGGTCGCGGCCCCGCAGCCGCGTTGAATTTTAGATGACGATCCGGCGCGGGCGAGCCGCCGCTTCCGGGCGGCCGGGTTCGGGCCGCCGGCCCGTGCCGGAGCCCGGCCGGCGGCGCGGTGTCCTGCGCGCCGCCGGCCGGGCGGGGGGCCTGGCCCGCTCCGGTCGCGGGCCCCGGCAGGGAGGGGTCAGGGGCAGCTGATGCGGGTGTCGGAGGGGTCCGTGGTGCAGGTGTCCGTGTTGAGGCCGCCGTTCGCGGTGTCGTTGCCGGCCACGCCGTCCACCGTGTTCAGGGTGTCGTTGCCGTAGTCGCCGAGGAGGGTGTCGGAACCCGGACCGCCGATCAGGGTGTCGTTGTGGTAGCTGCCGTCCGCCCGGTCGTTGCCCGGCCCGGCGTGGACGGTGTCGTTGCCGAAGCCCGCGTTGACGGTGTCGTTGCCGCTGAGCGCGCAGATCACATCACCGGCGTACGTGCCGTTCAGGGTGTCGGCGCCGCTGGTCCCGATGATCGTGCAGCCACGGCTGTTGTCCACCGTGGTGGCGCGGGTCGCGGTGTTGTTGCCCGGCGTCGGGTCGGACTGGGCGGCGCTGACCGTCGCGGTGTCCGTGAGGGTGCCCGTACGCGAGGGCTCGGCGACGATCGTCACCGTGGCCGTCGTGCCGGAGGGGCTGCCCGCGGGGTGGAGCGTGCCGACGGCGCAGGTCACCCGGCCGGGGACGGTCGTGCACGTGCCGCGGTCGGTGGTGGCCGACAGGATCGTGGCGGTGCCCGTCAGGGTGTCGGTGAGCTGCACGTTCGTCGCCGCGGTCGTGGTGCTGTTGTTCGTCAGGCGCACGGTGTACGTGGCGGTGTCGCCGATGCCGACCGTGCTCGGACCCGTCTTCGTCACCGACACGTCCACACCGGCCGGCGGCTCGATGCCGCCCCCGCCCAGGTAGCGCGCCAGGCCGCGGTGGGCCTCCACGCTGTTCGGGGTGCCGGCGAGCCCGGCGGTGACGATCTTGCCGTCGGTCTGCAGCGCGACGCGCGCGGCGGCGTCGCCGGTGCCGCCGAAGTCGGTCGTCACCCGCCCGTCGCCACCGAAGTCCGGGTCCAGGCTGCCGCCGGTGTTGTACCGGGCCAGCGCGAAGTCGCCGCCGTAGGAGCCGGCCGCGACGATCCGGCCGTCGGACTGCAGGGCCACGTCCGCGGCTCCGCCGTCCCCCGGGCCGAAGCTCGTGGTGAGGCGCCCGTCGCCGTCGAAGCTCGGGTCAGGGGCGCCGCCGGTGGTGAACCTCGACACCAGGAACGCGTTGCCGTCCTTGCCCGCGACGACGATCCTGCCGTCCGGCTGCAGCGCCACCCCCTCGCCCGACCCGGTGCCGGTGGTGACCCGCCCGTCGCCGTCGAAGCTCGTGTCGAGACTGCCATCCGCGTGGTACCGGGTCAGGGTGAGGCCGTCGGCGTGCCCCGCGGCGACGATCTTGCCGTCGGGCTGCGGCACCAGGTCGCCGACCCCGTGGCAGCAGCCGGTGCCGAAGGTCGTGGTCACCCGCCCGTCCCCGCTGAAGGACGGGTCCGGGACACCGGAGGCGTCCCAGCGCACCAGCGACCACATGCCGTTGCTCGACCCGCCGGCGACGAGTCTGCCGTCGGGCAGCACCACGACCGATTCGGCGATCTCGATCGCGTCGACGTCGATCTCGGTGAGCACCTTGCCGCCTTCGCCGAAGGTGGTGTCGAGGCTGCCGTCGGCGAGGTACCGGGCCGCCGCCCACGCGCCGTTGCCGCCCCAGTCGGTGGATCCGCCGACCGCGACGATCTTGCCGTCGGGCTGCAGGGCCACCCCGCGGCCCTCGTCGTTGTTGGCGCCGACGAAGTCGGTGGTGACGATGCCGTCGCCGCCGAAGGTCGTGTCCAGGCTGCCGTCGGGGTGGTACCGCGTCAGCGTGAAGTCGCCCGAGGTCTCGGCCGAGTAGCCGTAACCGATCGTGACGATCTTCCCGTCGGGCTGGACGGCCATGCCCTCGGCGCCCGCGTAGCCGCCCAGGTCCGTCACGACCCTGCCGTCGCCGTCGAAGGCGGGGTCCAGATCACCGGGGGCGGCCGTCGCCACGGCGGGCAGACCGAGCACGAGCGCCAGCGCGGTGGCGCCCACCGCACCCGCGCGTCCGGCCCGGGGCCATGGGGTTCTCAAGGACATGCGTGACCACTCCGTCCGTCGGATCCTGGGGGGCCACAGCTTTCTGCGACGGCGGTGGGCCTCCGGCCACCGACGGGCCGCACTGCGCCTACTGGACGGCGGCGCTCCACCCCCAGGAGTGAGCGGGCGGAGGCCCCTCACGGGCGCCCGGAGCAGGGCCACCGCCCCTCGGAGCCGACGGCGCGTCAGCCCTCGGCGTGACGTCCGATCCACTCCAGGGCGGCGGAGTGCTCGGCCTCGGTCGGAACGGGGCTCAACTGGTCCGGGTGGCGGACGAGATGGTGCTCGCGGGCCGTGCGGACGCCGAGCGCGCGGGCCTCGGGGGACAGGCCGGGGTGCTCGGCGACCTCCAGGGCGCGCTGCCACCAGCCCCGGCTGCGCAGGTCGACGGCGTAGTGCCACAGCGGCTGCGCGGGGTCGGCGACCCCGAGGAGCACCTGCCGCACGTGGTCCTGGCGGACGCCGGGGGCCCCGAGCAGCCGGTCGGCCACCAGCAGCGGATGCTCTCCGTCGAGACGGGCCCGCAGCAGCACCCACGTCATCAGCCGGCCCACGTCGTGGGCGCGCGAGGTCACGCACTCCCACAGGGCGGCGGCCTTGGCCTCGTCGGGGGCGCCCAGGTGGGTGAGGAGCCGCAGCTCGTTCTTCCAGACGGGTCTCGGCCCGTCCCACCACGAGACCAGTTTCTCCGCGGCCGGGTGTCCGAGGTCGAGGGCGAGGCAGGTCAGGGTGACGAGCGGGTGGCGCCATTCGGTGTACGTGGTCCGGTACTTCTTGGCCAGGTCCTTCATCCGGCGCGGCAGCAGCGCGTCGACCTCGGCCGGCCCGGCCAGCCCGTGGGAGTGGAGCAGTTCGAGGCAGAAGCCGAGCCCCTGGAGGCCGGTGCGCGGATCCGCGATCCGCTCCCGCAGCCAGCGCACGTCGCCTTCGGTGAGGGTGCGGTACCGGTGCCACACGCGGCACAGCGAGCCCTCGTAGGCGGTCAGGTCGGGACCGGTCCCGGAGAGGAGCCCGTCGCGGGCGGCCTCGTAGCGGCCCAGGGCGGCCAGCGCCTCGGCGGCGTCGATGACGGGGGCGGTCGTGGAGGCCGTGGAGGTGCCGGCGAGCGCGGGGGGAGTGGACGTCGTGGCGGCCGGCCCGGCGGGTGGGGTGGCCCCGGCCCGGAGGGCCGCCTCGCGTACGTGGTCCACGTGGTCCCGCGCGGTGTCCGCGGCGAGGACGCGCAGGGGGCGCGGCAGCCGTTCGTCGGTGGCGAAGCGGACCGCCAGCAGGCCGGTGTACGACCGGGCGGCCAGGGCGCCCACCCCCGTCTCCCGGCGCCAGTCGGCCGTGACGGCGCCGGCCAGCGCACCGTACAGCCCGCGCAGGGCGCTCTCCGGGGCGTCGTGCGCGTCGAGTTCCGCCGCGAGGGCGACCGCGGCGCGCACCGCGTCGGGCTCGTGGAGCGACCGGTGCAGCGACAGCCAGGCGGACACCGCGCCCCTGTCGCCCGCGAGCGCGAACGCCCGCACGGTCCGCAGGCCACGCTCGGACGGCACCAGGGCCGGTACGCCCGCCGCCGGGGGACCGAGGGCGGCGACGACCTCCCACGCCTCCTCGCGCTCGTGGCGCAGCAGGGCATGGAGCAGCTCCCGCCAACCGGTCCACTTCTGGAGCTGCCCGCCGTACTCCTCCCGCCAGGCCCGCAGGAGCCGATCCGTCTCCTCGGGCGTGAGTCCGTCGCGCCGCTCCAGCGAGACCGCGAACGGCGTGGCGGCCGCGAGGTCCGGAGGCCCGTCGAGCCGCTCGTGGAGCCACGCGGCCTCCACGGGGGACAGCGGCCGGTAGCGGCAGGGGCTCACGCCGCGGTCCACCGGCTCGTCGAGAGCGGCGAGGAACTGCCGTACGCCCGCGCGGTCGGAGGGGTCGGGCAGCCCCGTGTCGTCCCGGCGGGTGATCCGGTCCAGCTGGAAGGCGCCCTGCGGTCCCCCGTCGGCGACGCGGAACCCGGCGGGCCCCTCCCCGAGCCCGGCGGCGACCACGGCGTGGTCCCCGCCCCAGTGCAGCAGCAGCTCGCCCCTCAGCGCGCCGGAGCGGTCGAAGGCCCGCCCGTGGGACTGCCAGTGCCAGTACGCGAAGGAGACGGGGGCGGCGAGACCCCGCTGCGCGACCCACTCGGCGGCGTCCTCGTGACCGTCGGACTGTGTGTACCGCCCGCGCCCCGGGGGCGGAAGCGCGACGAACCCGTCACCGCCGAGCTCCCGCCACCAGGCCGAGATCACGGCGAGGTCCGAGCGCCCCCGCCGCGTACGGCTGCCGGCCGAGGTGCTGCCGGGGTCGTTCACGTGTCGCTCCCTGGGGCGTCCGGATTCCGTGGCGGACGGCGATCGCGTCCACGGATCACCCTGTCACAGCGCACGGACAGCCCCGTCCGGAGGAGACCTGTGATCCGGGGGTGCCGTGCCGCGGGACGGTGGGCGGGGCGGAGGTCAGGGCAGGTGGGACAGGAGGAGTTCGGTGAGGCGTTCCGGCGTGCGGAGCGGCAGGTAGTGGTCGGCGTCGGGGACGGTCTCGCCACGGGCTGCGGGGATGTCGGCGACGAGCCGCTCGGCGATCACCGCGATCTCCGGATGGTCGTGGACGCCGTGGACGACCAGCGTCGGCACCCTGATCTCGCCCAGGTGGGGTTCGGCGTCACGGCCCGTGGAGAGGACGCAGTGCTGTTCGCTCACCACGCGTCGCTCGGCGTTCGCCGCGACCATCGTCCCGATGAGTTCCCCTCCGGGGGCCCGGCGGCCCAGGGCCGCCCAGACCGACAGCTCCAGGTCGGCCAGGGCGGCCGTGTCACGCGCGCGCCGGGCCGCGGCGTACGCCGACAGCTCGGGGCTCTCCGGCCAGTCGTGACCGCTGACCGAGGCGCCGACCAGGGCGAGCGCGGTGACGCGTCCGGGGTGGGCGAGGGTGAAGTCCAGCGCGGTCTCCCCGCCCATGCTGAGGCCGACGAGCGCGGCCCGGTGGAGGCCGAAGTGGTCGAGGACGGCGCGGAGGTCATCGACGTCGCTGAACGGCTCGCGGGGCGCGGTGGAGCGTCCCAGCCCGCGGGCGTCGTACCGGATCACGTCATGGTGGCGGACCAGCTCGGGAAGGACGGCGTCCCACAGCCGGGAGTCCATCCCGGCGCCGTGCAGCAGCACGACCGGGCTGCCCGCGCCGGCGCGCTCGGCCCACAGCAGCCCGCCGCCGGGAGCGATGACGCCGTCTGCGCGAGTCGGGTTCGTGTCGGATCGTTCGCGGGAATCGGTGGTCACACCGTGATCATTTCAGACCGCTTCCCTCGGGGAGCTCGTCGGCCGCGCACCCTGGCGGAACACTCCGCGCGCGCGCGTGCGCGGTCAGGTCCGGCAGGGATGGAGGGACACGGATCCCGCTCCGACAGCGACCTCGACCCAGGTTCCATGGGCCTCGGCAGGGAGCGGTGACGCGAGGTCGAACAGGATCGGCGCGTCGCCCACGTGGAGGTACGCGGCGCCGTCCTCGGTGGGACTCAGGCGCCCGCGCAGCACCACCCGGTCGCCCTCGTCCCGCAACCCCGGCTCGGCGAGCGCGGCCGGTCGCGCGTTGCACCCCCAGCGGAGGTCCTCGTCGACCGTCCATTCGACGACGTGGGTGCCCTCCGCTTCCTCCCGGCCGCCGCCCCACAGCACCGTGGCGACTCCGGCCGGCGTATGCGCCCGGACCACCGTCGCCGGGTGGGGATTCCGCTCGACCATCTCCGTGCGTACCAGCATGGACCCATCATCCACGGTCGCCGGGGCGCGAGGGGTCCCGCGAGAGAGCGGCGGCGCTACTGGAAGCACCACCGGTGCGGGTGCGTGGGCTCGCCGGCACAGACGAAGACATGGAGCTCGCGGGAGCTGCCCGCGATGACGTGTGTGGGAGCGGCGTACCGGTGCGTGGGAAGGTCCCGGTCCTCCACCGGCTTCCAGCTCCCGCTGCCGCCGTCCCACTCCGAGCTGTCGACGGTCAGCAGGAGGCGCATCGGCGTCCCGCAGACGAGGCAGTCCATGGGGTACGGGTCGGTCCTGTGCCAGGAGGCGAAGCCGCCCACGCGCCAGCCGGGCGGGATGGACAGGTCGTACTGGTAGCCGGGCGGAGGCGTCGTCGCCCTACCGTCCGCCGGCCGGCCTGCCTCCTCTTCGAGGGCCTCCTCCCAGGCGTCGATCCGGGCGCGGAGCTCAGCGGGAAGAACGCCGGCGTCCGGGTAGGTGACCACCTGTTCCGGGTGCAGCGCGCAGGGTTCGGGGACGAGGTCGTCGGATCCGACGACCGCAGGCCGGGGCGGCGCGGCCAGCACGTCACCCACCTGCCCCGACCGTCGCCAGCGCAGGTGTATCTCCAGTTCGTTCCGGCCCGGGCCGTGCGCGGGGAAGGGGCACCAGAACACCTGGAGCAGATCGCAGCCGGCCGGCCCCGCGAGGTCGGGCACGTCCCGCCGGTACAGCTGCGCGAGTCCGACCATCGGCAGCGGGTCGGTCTCGGACGCACCGGGGATCACATGGTCCCGGCTCAGCTCCCGCAGCAGGTCCCTTTCCTCGTCCGTCGGCCCGGGACTCCGCTCGCGGGCCCACGAGGCGGCCAGGATCCGGCGCGAGCGGTGGATGTCGGCCGTCCGCCGGCCGCGCCCCCGGCCGTGGGCCTCATCGCACAGCGGCCACGGCTCCTCCGCGGGCCAGAGCATGGGACCGCCCACGGAACTGTCCCCGGGGCCCGGGTCCCCGGGCCGCGGATGGAGCCGGGTCGTCGTCCCCCGGAAGGCGGCCAGCTCCGGGAAGAGCGCCTCGACGTCGAGCGGGCGCGGGGGCGTGGTCCTCGTCATGGGGACGACCTCCGCCCCCGGGCACCGCGTCGGTCCCGCACGGCCGCGGTGTTCGCGGCGAACTTCGTCTGGATCACGCGGAGATTCTGCCAGTGCCGAGGGGTGCCCCCGGCGCGGTCTGCGACGATGGCGTCATGGACGAGGAAGCCATTCCGATTCTCCGCGTCGAGGACGCCGCGGCGGCCGTCGCCTGGTACGGCCGGCTCGGCTTCGCCGAGCAGTGGGTGCACCGTTTCGAGCCGGGGTTTCCGGCGTTCGTCGAAGTCGCCCGGGGCGGGGTCCGGTTGTTCCTGTCCGAGCACACGGGGGACGCCCGGCCGGACACGCTGGTCTACCTGCGGGTACGTGACGTCGGGGCGATCGCCTCCGAGTTCGGTGCGCAGGTGCAGGACATGCCGTGGGCGAGCGAGATCGAACTGCGCGACCCCGACGGCAACCGGCTGCGGATCGGCACGCCGAGGGAGTGACGGCCGGCTGTCGCCCTCGGGCGGCGTGACTGCCTGAAGGGTCCCCAGGCGCGTCAGGACGGCGTGGCTGCCGCAGGAACCCGACGGGCCGCCGGGCCCAAGTGGGCGTCGTACCGTCTGAGTACGATCGCCTACGCCGATCTGAGTACGTGAGCGGTGACCCGCTCCCGCGCGGCGCCGGAAGGGTGGACGCATGCGCCGACTCCTGCTGCTCGCCCCCCTGTTGCTGTGCACCGTCGGCTGCGGGGTGCTGCAGAACTCCGAGGGCGAGGCGACCGACGCCGCGCGCGAGGTGGCGAGGAAGGCGGGCGAGCGGCTCCACAGCCAGCGCCCCCGCACGGCGGAGCAGGTCGGGCGTTCGGCCTCCACCCTCGACGGCGTGGAAGTCCTCGGACTGGCCGGCACCGAGACCCACGAGGGCGATGGCGTCGAGGTCGTCGTCCGTACCTCCGGCACCGCCTACAACGGCTTCTTCGACGTGAAGGAAGTCGTCGTGCGACGCTGTTTCTCGATACGCGTCTCGCCCGCGTCGGAATGGGGCGAGAAGCCCGGCGACGTGGACTGCCCCGACGGCCCCGCGATGACCTTCGCCCCGCCCCCCGCCCCGCCCCGGCTCCCGTACGAGGAACTCCGCTCCCAGCTCCCCCGGGTGCCGAAGGGCGGCCGCGTGGACGAGGCGGAGGTGCGCCGCGTGATCGCCGGCCTGGACATGGACCCGGCGATCCGTACCGAGGTGGAGGAGGCCGGCGGCCGGGTCGGCATCCTCCTGGCGGTGAAGGGCGACGGGTTCGACGCGCAGGACTGCGTGCTCGCCCGCGTGGCCCCGGGCGAGACGGAGGTCTGGGTACCGCCCAGGATCCAGCGGATGCCCGGCGAGGGAGGCTGCTCGGTCGGCTTCGCCCTGAACCCCTTGCCCGCACCGCACTGAACCGCCGCCGGGGAGAGGGCTGAACGCCGGGGGACGTACCGGCGCGGCCGGTTCGAGCGCGACCCCGCACGGAGATCCGCAACAGGGAGGCGGGACAGGGGTGTTCGCGCGCTGGGGATGTGCGTCATGCGCGGTCTGTGGAGTCGACGCGCCTCCGTCGCTCGCGGGGTGAGGGACCGTCGATCGCCTCGTGCACCCCGCTCGACAGCCCGTCATGATCAGGTTAGCCTTCCCTAAGTTGATGTCAGGAGGGGTGAGGCTCCTCTCCGCCGCCGTCCCACACGCCGTCCCACACGCCGTCCCACCCGCCCGTCCCCGTCGGTACCCCGCGTCTGCTCGGCTCGCCGGTTCCCGGGGCGCGCACGGTGAGAACCCTGAAAGGACCACCCGTGTTCACTGGTACGAGTCCCGCGCTGCCGCGGTTCGTCAGACAGCTGCCGCGCGTCGCGGTGGCCGCGGTCGCCGCGCTCGCCCTGTCGGCCTGCGGAGGCGGCTCGGAGAAGACGGAAGCGAAGCCCGGGGCCACGACGGCCGACGGCTCGGCGTCGTCCGCCTTCCCGGTGACGGTGGAGCACAAGTACGGCAGCACGACGATCGACAAGGAGCCGAAGCGGGTCGTCACGCTGGGCCTCTCGGACCAGGACGCGGTCCTGGCGCTCGGGGTCACTCCGGTCGGGGCGGTGGACTGGTTCAAGGAGAAGCCGTACGGCAAGTGGCCGTGGACCAAGGACAAGTGGGGGTCCGCGCAGCCGCAGATCGTGGGGGAGCGCGACGAGTACAACATCGAGAAGATCGCCGCGCTCAAGCCGGACCTCGTCATCGCGCAGTACTCCGGCATGAAGAAGGAGCAGTACGACACGCTCTCCAAGTTCACGAAGGTCGTGGCCCAGCCCAAGGGACTGCCCGACTACGGCGCTTCCTGGCAGGTGATGACCCGGCAGATCGGCGCGTCCCTCGGCAGGACGGCCGAGACCGACGAGCTGATCGCCGGCATCGACGCCCGCTTCAAGGCCGCCCGCGACAAGCACCCCGAGTGGGCGCGGAAGACCCTCGCCGTCGCCGACAGCTTCGAGGCCGGCAAGTACTCGGCGTTCACGAAGACCGACCCCAAGTCGATCTTCTTCCAGGAGCTCGGCTTCAAGCTGAAGCCCGAGATCGACACGCTCGCCAAGCCCGGCTGGAACGTCGCCGAACTCAGCGCCGAGAAGCTCGACGTCCTCGACGTCGACCGGCTCGTGTGGGTCACCTCCAGCACGGACGCCAACACCCGCATCCAGGCCGAGCCGCTCTACAAGAAGCTCAAGGTCCACGGGGAGAAGCGCGACCTGTTCGTGCCGTACCAGGACCCCGACATCGGCGCCGCGTTCTCCTTCAACACGGTTCTGTCGATCCCGTACGCCATCGACGAGATCGAGCCGCTGCTCACGGCCATCAAGTAGCTCCGCACGGACGGTTGGAGGGCCGGTCGCAGGACCGGCCCCCGGCCGCAGCAGGACGACGCCGCCCGCGCAGGACCTCCTCGCGCGGGCGGCGTCGTCGTACCCGGGACGACGGCGGGCCGGGCCGCCCGCCCACCGCACGGTGGCGTCGGTGGCCCGGCCCCGCCCACCTCATGGTGGCGCCGGAGGTCGGGGCCCGCCCACCGCGACGTGGCTTCGGCTTTCAGGCCCCGCTCACCGCACCGTGGCGTCGGACTCCGCGGCCGGACCCTGCGCGGGGCCCGGGACCGTGCTGGTCCCCGCCCGCCCGTCCACGTCCGGCCGGCTGTCCGACCACGCCGCCCACAGCTCCGCGTACCGGCCCCCCGCCGCGACGAGTTCGGCGTGGGTGCCGGTCTCGACGATCCGGCCCCCGTCGAGGACGACGACACGGTCCGCCGCGGCGGCCTGGGGCAGCCGGTGGGCGACCACGATGCCGGTACGGCCTTCCAGGGCGCGCTCGGCCGCGGCCTCCAGGACCCGCGCGCCGGCGCTGCCGGCGTCGGCGGTCGCCTCGTCCAGGATGGCGATCGGCGGATCGGCCAGGACGAGCCGGGCCAGCGCCAGGTGCTGGGCCTGGGCGACCGTCAGCCGGTGGCCGCCCTCGCCCACGACCGTCGCCAGACCGTCGGGGAGCGCCTCCGCCCAGTCCAGGGCTCCCACGGTGTCCAGGGCCGCGCGCAGGTCCTCGTCCGTGGCCTCCGGCCGGGCCAGGCGCAGGTCCGCCGCGAGCGGGCCCGCGAACACGTGCACCTCCTGGCTGATCAGGGTCACGGCGCGCTGGACGCCCTCCGGGCCCAGGTCGCGGACGTCGACCCCGCCGAGCGAGAGCGAACCGCCGCTCGGGGCGTGGATGCCTGCCACGACCTTGGCCAGGGTGGTCTTGCCCGCGCCGCTCGCGCCGACCAGGGCCACCCGCTCCCCGTCCCGTACGTCCAGGTCGATCCCGGTCAGGACGGGCCGCCCGTCGGCGTACGCGTGGTCGAGCCCCCGCACCCGGACGGCGCCGTCGGCCGGGCGCTCCCCTCCCCGCTGCCGCTGCTCGGCGGGCAGGTTCGCGACACCGATCAGCCGCGCGAAGCTCGCGCCCGCGGACTGGGCGTCGTCGATGAGGTAGAGCGCGGCGTTCACCGGGTTGAAGAGGCTGTGGAAGTACAGGGCGGCGGCGGTCGCGGTGCCGATGCTCACCGCGTCGTCCTGGACCAGCAGGAATCCGGTGCCGAGCATGGCGGCGAGGCCGATGAACTCGGCCAGGTTCAGCCGGGAGAAGAACCCGGTCACGAGGTGCTGGCCGCGCAGCGCCAGGTCGCGCGTCGCCGCCGACCGGCCGTCGAGCAGCGCGGCGTGCGGGCCGTTCAGACGGAAGGCCCGGACGGTACGGACCCCGCCGATGCTGTCCAGCAGCTGGTGCTGGAGCGCGCCCGTGGCGACGCGGTGCTCCGCGTACACCGGCGCGGCACGGCGCAGGTACCAGCGGACGGAGAACGCCTGGACGGGCAGCGCGAGGAGGGCAGCGAGCAGGAACCGCCAGTCGAGGACGGCGAGGCCGACGAGGGTGAGGACGATCGTGAGCGCCGAACGGGCGAACTCGGGAAGCGCCTGCCGCACCGACTTGGCGATCACGGAGACGTCGCTGGTGACGCGGGAGACCAGGTCCCCCGAGCCGGCTGCCTCGACGCGTTCGAGGGGCAGGCGGAGGGCCCGTTCGATGAATCGTTCCCGCGTGGTGGCGAGCACCGACTCGCCGACCCGGGCGACCAGGATGCTGCCGACCGCGGCGGCGGCGCCCCGCGCCAGCGCCACGACGACCAGCAGGACCAGCGGGACCGTCAGCGCCTCCGTCCCCCGGCGGGCCGTCACCAGGTCCACGATGTGGCCCAGCAGCGGAGCCGTCAGCAGACCGATGGCGGTGCCGGCGACCAGGACGAGGGCGGCGGCGACGGCCAGGAGCCGGTGGGCGCGCAGGATGGGGCGCAGGGCGGCCAGACACTCGGCACCGTCGGCCGTCGGGAGGAGCGCGCGGTCGGCGGCAAGGGCGCGGTCGGTGGGAGGCGCGCCGTCCGCGGCGGGCGCGAGGTCCGAGGGAAGTGTGCGGTCCGCGGGGAGCGCGCGGTCCGTGGAGTCCGTGCCGGCGCCGCTCATGTCCGTCTCCGTGCCGCTCGTCGCTCGTGGCGCCGCGGCCACGGGTGTGGGGTCCTCGTGCACGGCGCTCATGCCAGCACCGCCGTGCGGTAGTTCTCGTCGGTGGCGAGGAGTTCGCCGTGCGAGCCGCGGGCCGTCACGGTCCCCCCGTCGAGGACGACCACCCGGTCCGTCGTCGCGAGGAGGGCCGGGCTGGTCGTGACCAGGACGGTGGTGCGCCCTCGCCGGATCTCCCGCAGACCGGCCGCGATCCGGGACTCGGTGACCGTGTCCACGGCCGTGGTCGGATCGTGCAGGACCAGGACCGGGCTTTCCGCGGCGAGCGCCCGGGCGAGGGCGACGCGCTGACGCTGGCCGCCGGAGAGGGTCCGGCCGCGTTCGGCGAGCACCGCGCCGGCTCCGCCGGGCAGCATCCGCGCGACCTCGTCCGCCCCGGAAGCGGCGAGGGCCGCGTCGACGGACGCGGTGCCCGCGTGGACGGTCTTCGTGCTCGTACCGGAATTCGTCGTGCCCGGGTGGACGGTGCTCGTGCCGGAGTTCGTGCCCGCGTGGACGGTCTTCGTGCTCGTCGCCGCGTCGCCGTCGGCCGGCAGGTCCGGGGCGTCGGCGCCCGCCCGCACGACCTCCAGGAGGCTTCCCTCGAAGAGGTCGGCGTCGTGGTGGGCGACGAGGACCGAGCGGCGCAGCAGGCCGGGGTCGAGGTCGGTCAGCGGCACGCCGTCGAGTTCGACGCTGCCGTCGGTGGGGTCGGCCTCGCGGGCGAGGGCGAGCAGCAGGTCGTGGGCGGCGGCAGGGTCCCGGGTGACGATCCCGGTGAGGCTGCCGGCCGGGAGGTCGAGGTCGACTCCGCGCAGGGTGCCGAGACGGACGGCGCGCAGCCGGACGTGGCCCGCCCCCGGCGTGGCGGGCGCCTCGTGCCCGCCGGCCACGGCGGCGGGGGAGGCGAGGACCTCCGCGATCCGCCGGGCGGAGGCCCGGGCCTGGGCGAACTCGGCGTTGGCGTAGGAGAGGAGCTGGAAGGGGCCGAGCAGGAACTGCGCGAGACCGACCGCGGCGACCAGGTCGCCGACGCTGATGCTTCCGTCCATCGCGAGGTAGGCGCCCGCGATGCCGATCAGCGCGATGAAGCCCCCGGTCAGACCGAGCAGCGCGCCCTCGTGGCCGGCGCGGCTGCGAGCCGCCCGCAGGGCCGCGGCGAGCGAGTCCTGACTGGTCGTGCGGTAGCGGGCCACCGCCGCCGACTCCGCTCCCATGCCCTTGAGGACCCGGAGTCCGGCGACCAGGTCGGCGGCGACGCCCGAGGCGTGTGCGGCGCTCTCCTGTTCGGCCTCGCTGCGCTGCTCCAGGGGCCGGCTGATGCGATGGCCGAGCCAGAGCAGCGGCGGAATGCCGAGCAGGACGAGGAGACCGAGGGGGACGGAGATCCTCAGCAGGGCGACGGCGCTGACCACGAGCGCGGCGATCGCCGCGCAGCCGTAGGGGAGGACCGTGGCGACCGAGCCGACGCGGCGGGCGTCATGGGTGGCGATGCTGGTCAGCGCGCCCGGCAGCCGGTTCGCGTCCGCCCCGCCCCGCGGGTCGAGGACGCGGGCGCCGAGTTCGAGCCGGAGCAGGTGCGCGGCGTGTTCACCGGCGCCCTCGGCGATCCTGGCGCTGGTCCGGTAGCAGGTGGACAGTGCGAGGAAGAGGACGCCGAGCAGCAGGAGCCAGCGCAGCAGCGACGGCGCGGACCCGGTGGCGACCGCCGAGTCGATGGCGGCGCCGATCACCACGGGGACCAGCGCCTCGCACGCCTGGTGCGTCATGCCGAGCGCGGACGCCGAGACGACCCTTCGGCGCTGACCCCTGATCACCCCGCGCAGGACGAGCTCTCCTGTCGGCCGTTCCTCTGGCATGGGACCCTCCCCTCTGGACGACTCTGAAGTTAGGCAAGGCTATCTTGGGTCGCGCGCGCCCCTGAGGCGGCGGGTCGCCCTGCGTGCCTGGTCGGGCGGCCCCTCGTCCTCGCGTCCACGTGCGTTGACCCGCCCCTCACGTTCGGTTAGCCTCCCCTAAGTTGCAAGCCTCGTGCGCGTCGAGCCGCCACTTCGTCCCGAAGCGCGCGATCCCTGCAGCGCACCGCACCGCATCACACCGCACTGCTCGGCGCCGCTCCGATCCGCCCAGCCCGGCCCGGCCCGGTTCAACTCGGCTCGGCACAGATCCACGCAGGACAGCTCCGCTCCGCACACCTCAGCTCACGAACGATCGCGGTACACGTGCACCGCCGTCAGGGGGACAGTCGTTGCCGGTCGAAACCAGGGCCGTGCCGGAGCAGCCCGCCCGCCCCCTCGCCGCGCCCACGCTCCGCCGCACCTCCACGGCTCTGCGCGGACTGGGACTGCTCGCCGTGCTGGCCGCGCTCGTCCTGGTGAGCCTGCTGAGCATCTGGACGGGCACCCGGGGCATCCCGTTCTCCGCCACGTGGAGCGCGCTCTGGAACCCCGACGGGTCCGAGACCTCGGTCATCATCCACGACTACCGCATCCCCAGGACCCTGCTCGGACTCCTCGTCGGCGCGGCCCTCGGTCTGTCGGGCGCGCTGATGCAGGCGCTCACCCGCAACCCGCTCGCCGAGCCGGGGCTGCTCGGCATCAGTCTGGGCTCCTCCGCGGGCGTCGTCGTCGCCATCGCCTTCCTGGGCGTGGGCTCCGTCCTCGGACACCTGTGGTTCGCCTTCGCCGGCGCCGCCGTCGCCTCGGTCGTCGTCTACCTCCTGGGCTCGGCGGGCCGCCAGGTCGCCACTCCCGACCGGCTCGTCGTCGCCGGAGCGGCGGTGACCGCCGTGCTGTACGCCTTCAACTCGGCGGTCCTGCTGCTGAATCCGCGCGCCTTCGACCAGTTCCGCTTCTGGACCGTGGGCTCCCTCGCCGGCCGCTACCTCGACGTCGTGTACGTGATCCTGCCGTTCGTCGCGGTGGGCCTGCTGATCGCGCTGCTGCTCGGCCCGTCGCTCAACGCCCTCGCGCTGGGCGACCAGATGGGCCGGGCACTCGGCGTCGACGTCCGCAGGACCCGGATCCTCGGTGCCGTCGGCGTCGTCCTGCTGTGCGGCGCCGCGACCGCCGCCGCGGGGCCGATCGCCTTCGTCGGCCTCGTCGTCCCGCACATCGCCCGGTTCGTCGTCGGCCCGGACCAGAGGTGGGTCCTCGCCCATTCGATGCTCCTGGCCCCCGTCCTGCTCGTCGGGGCCGACGTCCTGGGCCGCGTGATGGGTGCGCCGGGCGAGGTCCAGGTGGGCATCGTCACCGCGTTCATCGGCGCTCCCGTGTTCCTCGCGCTGTGCCGTCGCCGAAAGCTGGTCATGCTGTGAACACCGCACGCGCGGAGAAGACCGCTCCCGCCGAGAAGCCGCCGCGCGGGGCGGGCGGCTTCGTCCGCCGGCCGCGCGTCATCACGGGATCCGTGCTGCGGACCGGGGCGGGCGGTCTGTCGGTACGCGTCCGGGGCCGGGCCCTCGCCGTGACGGCGGTGATCCTCGTCGCCCTCTGCGCCGTCGCGCTGGTCAGCCTCGCCACCGGCGACTACGAGCTGACCCTGAGCGAGGTCCTCCGGGCGCTCGCCGGACAGGACACCGGCGGCGCCGACTTCATCGTCAACACGCTGCGCCTGCCCCGCCTGCTGACCGCGCTGGCCGTCGGCGCCGCCCTCGCCGTCAGCGGCGCCCTCCTCACGAGCCTCACCGGCAACGCCCTGGGCAGCCCCGACATCATCGGCTTCACCAACGGCTCGGCCGTCGGCGCGCTCGTCGTCATCATCCTGATGCACGGCAGCATGACCCAGATCGCGACCGGCGCCCTGATCGGCGGCCTCGCCACCGCCGCCGCCGTGCACCTCCTCATGCTCGGCCGGGGACTCCAGGGCTTCCGGCTGGTCGTCATCGGCATCGGCGTGAGCGCCCTGCTGCTCGCCGTCAACTCGTACCTCATCACCCGGGCCACCTTCCAGGAGGCCCTGGAAGCCCAGGCGTGGCTCATCGGAAGTCTGAGCAACCGGGGCTGGACGCACGCGAACGCCATCCTCCTGGCGTGCGCCGTCCTCCTCCCGCCCGCCTTCCTCCTCTCCCGCCGGCTCGCCATGGTGGAGATGGGCGACCTCACCGCGACCGCCCTCGGCGTCGACGTCACCCGCACCCGCGCCGTACTCCTCCTCGTCAGCGTCGCCCTGGCCGCCTTCGCCACGGCCGTGACCGGCCCCATCTGGTTCATCGCCCTGGCGGCCCCCCAGCTCGCCCGGCGCCTGACCCGCACCGCCGGCCCCGCCCTGCTGCCCGCCGCGCTCACCGGCGCGCTGCTCCTGGCCGGCAGCGACCTCGCCGCCCAGCGGCTGTTCGCCCCGGCGCTCCTCCCGGTCGGCACGGCGACCGGCACCATCGGCGGGCTGTACCTGATCTGGCTGTTGATCACCGAGTCGCGAAAGAGCCGCGCATGAACGGACCGCACCCCACGACGCCCCGCCCGCGCACCGAGGACCCGCCGCCGCACCCGCCCGCCGAGGGCCCGAAGTCCCGTCTGCGCGCCGAGGACCTGACGCTCTCCTACGACGGGCGGACGGTCGCCACCCACCTCGGCGTCGCCATCCCCGACGACTCGTTCACCGTGATCATCGGGCCGAACGCCTGCGGCAAGTCCACGCTCCTCAAGGCGCTCGCCCGGATGCTGAAGCCCCGTCACGGGCAGGTCTACCTGGACGGCGCGGCCATCGCCTCGTACCGCTCCCGCGAGGTCGCCCGCCGGGTCGGACTCCTGCCGCAGACGTCCACCGCCCCGGGCGGCATCACGGTCGGCGACCTCGTGGCCCGCGGCCGCTACCCGCACCAGGGGATGCTCAAGCAGTGGTCCGCCGAGGACGAGGCGGCCGTCGTGGAGGCCATGCGCAGGACCGGCGTCCTCGACCTCGCCGACCGGCCCGTCGACGACCTCTCGGGCGGCCAGCGGCAGCGCGTCTGGCTCTCCATGGTGCTCGCCCAGCAGACCGGCCTGCTGCTCCTCGACGAGCCCACCACCTTCCTCGACATCGCCCACCAGGTCGACGTGCTCGACCTCTGCGCCGAACTGCACGCGCGCGAGGGGCACACGGTCGTGGCCGTGCTGCACGACCTCAACCAGGCGTGCCGCTACGCCACCCACCTCGTCGTGATGCGCCCCGGCGGCACGATCGCGGCCGAGGGCGCCCCGGCCGACGTCATGACCGCCGAACTGGTCGAGGACGTGTTCGGTCTGCCCTGCCGCATCATCGACGACCCCGAGACCGGCACCCCCCTCATGGTGCCCGCCGCCCCCCGGCACCTCGCCCCCGGCGCCACCACCCCGCCCGAGCCCGCCGCCGAGCCGGCCGACGCCCGGCCCCGCTGAGGGCGGCGCGGCGGGCGGCTCCCCGCGCCTCCGGTGCACCGGACGAAGAACGCGCGGGCGGACGGCACCGGTGGCGTCCCGGCCTGGTATTGCCGAACGGCACGCGAGGTTCCTAGCGTCGGACCATGACCACGACTCCCGCCGCACCCCGCCGTACCGTCACCGTCGCCGTCGTCCAGGCGGCCGCCCCGCTCTTCGACACCCCGGCCGCGGTGGCCCGGGCCGAAGAACTCCTCCGCGAGGCCGCCGCACGGGGAGCGGCGATGGTCGTGCTTCCGGAGGCGTTCCTCGGCGGCTACCCCAAGGGGCTGGACTTCGGCATCACGGTCGGCAGCCGCACCCCCGAAGGCCGTGACCTCTTCCGCCGCTACCACGCCGCCGCCATCGAGGTCCCCGGCCCGGAGACCGAGACCCTGGCCGCCGTCACCCGGGAACTCGGCTGCCACGCCGTGATCGGCGCGGTCGAACGCCACGGCGGCACCCTGTACTGCGTCGCGCTCTTCTTCGGCCCCGACGGCTACCTGGGCCTGCACCGCAAGCTCATGCCCACCGCCGCCGAGCGCTATCTGTGGGGCCAGGGCGACGGCTCCACCCTGCCCGTCGTCGACACCGGCACCGCCCGGCTCGGCGCGGCCATCTGCTGGGAGAACTACATGCCGCTGCTGCGCACCGCGATGTACGCCAAGGGCGTGGACCTGTGGTGCGCGCCGACCGTCGACGACCGCGACGCCTGGCAGGCCACCATGCGGCACATCGCCCTGGAGGGCCGCTGCTTCGTCCTCAGCGCCTGCCAGTACCTGCGCCGCGACGCCCTCCCCGACGACCTCCACCCCGTCCAGGGCGACGAGCCCGGCACCGTACTCATCGGCGGCGGCTCCGTCATCGTCTCCCCGCTCGGCGAGGTCCTCGCCGGCCCGCTGCGCGACGGCGAGGGCGTCCTGACCGCCGAACTCGACCTCGACGACCTCGCCCGCGCCCGCTTCGACCTCGACACCATCGGCCACTACGCCCGCCCCGACATCTTCACCCTCCACGTCGACGAGACCCCCCGCACCACCGTCACCGGCGCCTGACCGCGGACGGCGGACGGCCGGGCGAGGGGGAGACCGGGCGGGACCGCGGGCCCGGGACCGCTTCACCGGCGCCGGCCGGCGCTGTGCGATCATGCGGAGGCCCTGGGGAGGGGCCGGAAACACGGGGCAAGGGGGTCCGGGCATGAGTGGTGAGCGGGACGGTTCGTCGGTACCCGACGAGATGTGGGAGGAGTTCCTGCGGACGTCGGCCGACGGAGCGGGGGACGCGCCGAAGGAGCCGTCCGCGCGCGCCCGTGAGGCCGCGGCCAGGCTGCGGACGGAACCCGCCGGGCCGGCACCCTGGCGCGCCCCCACGTCCCCCGCCGTGCGCCCCCGGAGCCGGAAGGGCTGGTACGTGGCGGGCTTCGCGGCCGCGGTGGCCCTGCTGTTCGTGGCCGTGGACCCGGGCGGCCTCGTCGGCTGGTCCGGCGACGGGGACCACCCCACGGCCCCGCTCGCGCAGGAGACCGCGCGGCCGGAGCAGGCCCCGCCCGCCGACGAGGACGGGCGCGCCACGCTCGCCGAGCCGTTCCGCGGATCCCCGGCGGCGCGCTGGGCGAGCGGCACGGCCGGCATCACCGTGCCCGCGGCCGAGGCCACCGGCTGGATGACGCGGCAGGAGGTCGGACGCGCCCTCGCGCGCACCCGTGACTTCCTCGCCGCGTCGAACCTGGACCCCGGGGTGCTGCGCGGCGGACGTCCGGCGAAGGCGACCGCCCTGATGAACCCGCACCAGAAGGACGTGACGGCCTTCGTCGCCACGGCGCTGAGCACCCCCGGCGAGGAGCACGACCCGCTGATGCTCTTCAGCCGCTTCGACCCGGCCCAGGCCCGGCTGGTCGGCGACGAGGTCAGGACCAGGGGTCGCCTCTCCTACCGCGAGGGGAAGCGCGGAGCGGTCGAGGTGACCGCCGACGTCACCTACGTGTACCCGGTCGCCCCGGCCGGCGGCGGCGACGAGGTCGTGCGCGTCGTCGTGCGGCGCGAGACCGTCGTGAGCTGGGACGACCCGTCCGAGGTCACCACCGAGAAGGGCACCTTCACCCTCCTCTCGTACAAGCTCGACATGACCAACGGCGGCTGCGGCGCACCCACCGGCCACTTCCGCCCGGAGTTCGGCGGCGGAGCGCCGGCCGCCGCCGCGGACGGCCCCGCGGTCGATCCGTACGACCGCACGGCTCCCCTCGGCGAGGGCCGCGACGGCTGCGGCACCGCGACGCGTTCGTAGCCGGGGCGGGCTCCCGCGCTCCGGGAAGCCGCCCCGAGACCGGCCCTCGCCGGCCGGACAGCACCCCTCCACCGGCACGCTGACTCTCCGTTCGACCCGACACCCGTTTGGTTGCAATGAGTGAGAGGGGCGTGTCCCGGCCGTGCCCGCCGCCCTTGCTTGAAGGGGCTCCGCACCCGGAGCCCACCTCCAACAAGGGAGCACGTGTGCGCATCACCGACATCCAGCGAGCCGACCTCCGGCCGGGACGGCTCGTCGAGTGGACGCTGAGCCCGGCCACCGTAGCGGCCGCGGCGGCGCGGTCGGAGGACGCGCGGCCGCCGGCGTACATCCAGGAGACCCACCTCCGCAGGGCCCGCACCGTGCGGGGCGAGGGGCTGGTCGTGCCGACCTGGATCGGGGTCGGGTTCGACCTGGCCGGGCCGGTCGACGTCGACGTGCTCCAGGAGGCGCTGCTGACGTGGACTCGGCGGCACGAGACGCTGCGCAGCGGCTTCCGGTGGGCCGGGGCCTCGGGCGACGAGCTGCACCGGTTCACGCTCGACGCCGGGGACATGGCGCTGCACCGGGAGGAGATCGGCGACTTCCCCGACGCGGACCACCTCGCCCAGCGTCTCCAGGACCGCTTCGACGAGGTCGCGGACGCGCTCGTGTGGCCGAACCTGATCTACACGGCGGTCCTGCGGGACGACTCGGCGAGCGTGTACCTGGCCTTCGACCACAGCAACGTCGATGCCTACTCCCTCTTCCGCATCCCCGCCGACCTGCGGGAGCTGTACGAGGCCGGACCGGCCGCGGAGGAGATCGAGGAACCCGCCCCGGTGGCGAGCTACGTCGACTTCTGCGAGCGGGAACGGGCGGACGCCGACCTCGTCGACGGCGGTCACGACAGCGTGGCCCGCTGGCGGGAGTTCATCCGGCGCTGCGGCGGCCGGCTGCCGGGCTTCCCGGTGGAGCTGGGGCTCACGCCCGACAGCCCTCCCGCCCGGCAGCTCATGCTGTGCGAGCCGCTGGCGGACGCGGCCGAGGCCGCGGCGTTCGAGGCGTACTGCCGGCCGTACGGCGGCAGCATGGCCGGCGTACTGGCGGCGACCGCGCTGATCGTGCACGAGCTGAGCGGAGAGGACGTCTACCGGACGGTCGTGCCCTTCCACACCCGCGGGAACTCGCGGTGGGCGGATTCGGTGGGCTGGTACGTGGGCGGTGCCCCGATCGAGGTGCCGGTGGGCCGCAGCCCCGACTTCGCCGACGTGCTGCGGGAGGTGCGCGGTGAACTCCTCGCCCACCGGTCGCTGGCCCGGCTCCCGCTGAGCCGCGTGCTGGCCCTGCTCGACGACACGCAGCGCCCCAGCTCGCCGGACCTCTGCTCGCTCGTCTCCTTCGTCGACACCCGGTTCTTCCCGGGGGCCGAGAAGTGGCAGGAGCAGCGGGCGCGCGGACTGATGCGCGTGTCGTACAGCGATCACGTCTACGTCTGGGTCAACCGGCTGCACGAGGGGCTGTGGCTGGCGACCCGTCACCCCGACACGGAGGCGGCCGCCAAGGCGATGCGGATCTATGCCGAGCGGCTGCGGAGTTACATCACCGGCGTCACGGCGGGGTGAGCGCCTTCCGGAAGCGATCGGACGACATCCCGGCGAGCGTCCGCACGCTGATCGCTCTTCGGCGGCGGTGACCAGGGGAGTCGCGAAGGACCTGGCCGGCGACGGCCCTGGCCGACGTGCGATGCTCACGGCGTGGAGATCGACAGCGGGCGGGCGGGCGAAGGGCGCGCCTCCCGGGCGATCGATGGAAGGTCACCGAACAGGCCGATGTCCGTGGCATCCGGCCGGGAAGGCACACCCGTGCACAGCCGAGTCCCCGCCGACGGCACCACCCCGTCCGCCGCCCCGCCCGAAGGGAGCGTCCGTGCCGGAGCCCGCCCCGAGCGACGCACCGCCGGCGCGCACGACGAGGCGGTGTCCGCGTGAACCGGCCCGCGCACGGCACGCTGCACCACGTCGAACTCTGGGTGCCGGACCTCGGCCGCGCGGTCGCCTCGCTCGGCTGGCTGCTGGAGGAACTGGGGTACGCGCCCCACCAGCACTGGGACGCGGGCCGCAGCTGGCGGCTCGGGCCCACCTATCTGGTCGTCGAACGGTCCCCGGCCCTCACCGCCGGACGGCACGACCGCCACCGCCCGGGACTGAACCACCTGGCCTTCCACGTCGAGGACGCCGCCGCAGTCGACCGGCTGACCGCGGACGCGGCGGACCACGGCTGGCACCTGCTCTTCCCCGAACGGCACCCCCACGCCGGCGGAGAACAGCACTACGCCGCCTACCTGGAGAACGACGACGGCTTCGAGGTCGAACTGGTGGCGAACCCGTCCCCCGGACAGACGTGACCTCCGGGACGACCCCCGGAAAGCCGCGTCCGACATCGGGGTGCGACCCCACCCCGATTCGGGGAACTCCCTGAGGATTCCGGCCCGTCCGCCGTCCTACGGTGCGGTCATGTCACCTTCCCGGTACATCACCGCATGTGTCGCGGCGGCGGCTTTCGCCGTCACCGCCACCACCGCCACCGCGTCCGCCTCCGGCGTCCCGGTCCCGCCGGGCCGCTTCCAGAGCGGGCCCGTCGACTGGCACGCCTGCGCGCTCGGCGCCGACGACGAGCTCGGGCGGGCGCTCGACGCCCGCGGCATCGAGTGCGCCGACATCACCGTGCCGCTCGACCACGCCGACCCCGGCGGCCGCACCCTCACCGTCGCCATCTCCCGGCTGAAGGCCACCGACACGGAGCACCGCGTCGGCGCGCTCCTGCTGAACGACGGCGGACCGGCCGGGCCCAGCCTCCACATGCCGCTCACCAAGGCGGCGGCGATGGGAGACGTCGCCGGCCGCTTCGACCTGATCGGCATGGACCCGCGCTTCGTCGGCCGCAGCACCCCGCTGGACTGCGGCTGGGACCTGGGCTCGTCCCTCGTCCGTTCCGCGGGCTCCGACCGGGCGGCGTACCGCCAGGAGGTCGCCGTGGCGCGCGAACTCGCCGAGCGGTGCGACCGCGCGCACGGTGACGTGCTGCCGTACGTCACCACCCGCAACACCGCCCGCGACATGGACGTCGTCCGCGCCGCCCTCGGCGAGGAGACCCTCTCCTACCTCGGCTACTCCTACGGCAGCTACCTGGGCGAGGTCTACACCCAGCTCTTCCCCGGCCGTACCGACCGTATGGTGCTCGACGGCGTCAACTCCCCCGACCACTACAGCCAGAACCTGTTGCGCGGCGCCGAGGCCGCCAACGAGGAAGCCCTGCGCGCCTGGGCGTCCTGGGCGGCCGCACGGCACACCACCTACGGGCTGGGCGCCACCCGCGCCGCGGTCCTGGCGACGGTGGAGCACATCCTGGACGCCGCCGCGGAGCGGCCGCTGCGGATCGGGGAGGCGTACCTGCTGGACGAGCACGTGCTGCCCGCCGTCTTCGTCGGCGGACTCGGCAGCGACCTCGACGAGCGGCGCGCCGCGCTCGCCGGGACCGTACGGCTCCTGGCACGTGCCGCGGACCGGGAACGGGTCGAGCCGTCTCCGGCCCTCGCCGGACAGCTGGAGTTCCTGCTGACCGGGGCGGGCTCGGCCGCCTCCAGCCAGATGACCGCGATCGTCTGCGGCGACGTGGCCGAGCGGCGCGGCGTCGGCGGCTACTGGCGCGCCGTCGAGAAGTCCCGCGCGCGGTACCCCCTCATCGGGCCGCTCGCCGGCAACATCACCCCCTGCGAGTTCTGGGACCGCCCCGCCGAGGCGCCCACCGTGCTCGACAACGACGTCCCGGCCCTGCTCGTCAACGCCACCGGGGACCCCCGCACCCTCCACACCGGCGCCCAGGCCCTGCGCGAGCAGTGGCGCAGTGCGCGGCTGCTCACCGTCGAAGGCGCGCGCCAGCACGGCCTGTACGGCGAGTACGGCAACGCCTGCGTCGACGGCCACGTCAACGCCTACCTCCGTACGGGACGGCTCCCCGCGCACGACCCGGCCTGCCAGGCGTAGCCGCCGGCACCGGACCCCGGCGGGGCGGGAAGAAGCACCCGGACCGCCGGGACGCACGGAAAACGGGGGAGGAGGACGGCCCGGGCCGGTTAGGATCCGGCACATGGCCGGACCCGCACTGGTGATCGAACTGGCGGAGGCCGTGCCGCTCGCGGCGGTGCGGCGGCTCCGCGATGCCCTGGCGCGTTCCTCGGCGCGGTTCGAGGAGCTGAGGAGCGGCGGTTACGACCTGAA
Source organism: Streptomyces sp. NPDC058052 (assembly GCF_042885515.1). Lineage (NCBI taxonomy): Bacteria > Bacillati > Actinomycetota > Actinomycetes > Kitasatosporales > Streptomycetaceae > Streptomyces > Streptomyces sp. NPDC058052. The sequence goes on from NZ_JBHVRX010000013.1 coordinate 136,992, forward strand.
CGTGCACGCGGCGAGCATCGGCATCCAGGACGCCGGGGACGTCGACGGCCGGCGGCCCTTCCTGGTCAGCCTCATGGGGCCCGGCTTCGGCGACGAGGCGATCTTCGACGCCGAGCACGCCGACGAGGGGGACCAGAAGGCCGTCCTCGGTTTCACCCCGACCCACGCGGTGGGCGTCGTCGCCGGCTGCGGCACTCCGCTCGACCACGTCGCCACGGCCCTGCTGACCGCCGCCGTCATGGACGTGATCGGCGGAGTCGTGAACGCCGAACTGAGCGAGGACCAGGTGCCGATCGTGGCCGGCCTTCCCGGCCTCGTCGCGACCGTGACCGATCCATGGCCCGCCGCCTACGGGACGGCCGAGTTCCTCAGGGCGTGGGCCCGGCAGCCCGGCTTCCGACTGGTCAAGTGACCGGCGACCGGGCCCGGATCCGCGCACGGGCGGCCGCGGGAGGGCGGCCCGCGGAGACGGCGGCCGACGGGCCGGCGGCTCGCTGCCCGGCTGCCGGCAGCGCCCTCCCCGCCACGGGTGCGGCGGCGATCGGCATCGTCACCGCCGCTCCCTCCCCGCCACCGCCGTCCGCGCGGGGTCAGAAGTTGCCGTAGTTGACCTGCCAGGTCGGCAGGCCCATCCGGCGCCACACCGCGACCACCCGGTCCCGGTCGTCGAGCGAGACACGGACCGCGTAGCGGGGCCGGACGTGGGCGTCGAACAGTTCGGCCTTGACGATGTCGTCGGAGCGGCCGTCGTCGGACGCCCGCATCCACAGCTCGTCGTACGGCACCTCGTACCGCTCCAGCCACGCCTCGGTCAGGGCGCGGTGGTCCTCGCTGCGGCCGGAGAGGAGCACGACGCGGTCCTGGTGGGAGCCGCGGAAGGCGCGCAGGGCGTCACGTACCGAGACGTTGAGGACGTCGAGGTCGCAGCGGGTGAAGTCGTACGGTCCGCGGTCGCCGCGCAGCGCGAGGGTGCCGTCGATGTCGCAGAGGACGGCCGACGGCAGCGCCGGGTCGGGGACGTACGGGGTGACGGCCGGCCGGTCGTTGAGCCAGTCGGCGGTGAGCCGCCAGCCGCCCCGGGTGGCCTTGGCGTGCTTCTCGGCGAGGACGCGGATGATCTCCTCGCCGACCGGCCGCTCGCGCGCCGCGTCGCGCCGGACGCACTCGTCGGTGGGCACGGCGGTGAAGTCGTGCACGACGAAGGTGGCCTCGCGGCCCGTGAGGGCCGCCTTCAGCCTGCGCGGGATGTGCGGGGTGAGGTGGGTGTTGTCGACGACGACGTCGAAGCCGTCGTCGACGGCGGCCCGCAGGGCGACGTCCTGGATGTCCAGCACGGTCTGCTCGTGGGCGCGCGAGCGGCGGTCGCCGCTCGGCAGGTCGAGCATGGTGCGCAGGTCGTCGAGGTTGACGCGGCGCATCCTGCCCTCGGAACGCTCCTGCAGCGCACGGGCGGCGGTCGTCTTGCCGGAGGCCGGCAGTCCGGTCATCACGTGGACCACGGGCACGGTCAGTTCTCCTCGTCGGTGGTGAAGGGGTCGGAGGTCTCCGGGCGCAGGCTACGCCACACGAAGAGGTCGACGGGACGCCCGTCGAGCCGCAGGAACATGGCCGAGCGCAGGCCCGGGTCGGACAGCTCCTTGACGGCGCGGGCGAACGCGCCCCGGTCGCCGGCGAGCGGCGCGAGCCGCCCGTACGCCTCGTCGACGGCGCGCAGCCTCGCGGCGAACGCCTCTTCGAGCCCCGCGACGACGGACCGGACCCAGGCGTCGAACTCGTCCGGCACCTGCTCCAGGAGCGCGTCCAGCGGACGCCCGCCCTGCGAGCGGACGCCGCCCAGCTCGGAGACGGACAGCCCGAGACCCTGGGCGAGGCGCTTGACGGAGGTGCCGGCGAAGCGCTGGATGCCGTGCCCGCGCCAGATGTCGCGCTCGGTGACCCCGGTGAGGACCTTGTGGAGACGTACGTACTCGGCGAGCTTGGCCTTGGCGCGCACCCCGGACGCGAAGCGCAGCACGAAGCCCTCGGCGTCGGTGCCGGTGGCGGCGGCGCCGTCGGGCAGCGTGTTCGTCTCGGCCAGCTTGACGAGCGCGTCGAGCGGCATCGGCGGGTGCACGGTGACGACCGATCCGATGCCGTCCCACGCCGGCGCGGCCTCCGCGAGGCCGACCTCCGTGCCGTCGGGGCGGAACGCGGCGAGCAGGACGAGGTCCCGCCGGTCGCCGTAGTCCACGACGATGCGGTTCCGCGGGTAGACGATCTCCATCAGGTACGTCACGCCCGGCACCAGCCGCGCGGTGTCGGCGGCGTCGAGCCGCCGCTGCGCCCAGGTCGCCTGGGCGCTGATGAAGGAGCCCTTGGAGGCGACCCGCCAGCGGCCCTCGTAGTGGAAGACCACGCCGAGGCTGCCGTCGACCTTCTCGTACACCTCGAACGGCTCGTCGGGCAGCGCGGGCGCGTAGGGCCGGCCGGACTCGTGCTCGGAGACGTTGAAGAACTTCGGCAGCGGCAGGGCGACGATCCGGCCGGTGCGGTCGTCGGCGACGAGGCCGCGGCAGCGGACGGTGACGCTGTTCCAGATGCCTTCGTACTGACAGCTGCGCGTGTACGTGTAGATGGACAGCGGCAGCTCGGGGTGCGACTTGCGGGTCACATGCCCGGCTTCGACCGCCGCCGCCAGCTCCTGGAGCGGCATCAGCGCGTCGAGAGTCAGGTACGCCTGGCTCATGGGTTCCCTCCCGGTTTCAAGGAGGCCCATTCTTCCGTGCGGACAACCCCTCCGACCAGCGAATTAGCGCGCCTGTGCGGGCGGGACGCCCCGTCAGGAGCGCGGACGCCCCGTCAGGGTCACGGGAGTCCCGCTCACCCAGGTCGGCGTGTCCACCCTCGACCCGGCCCGGCTCATCCACGGCTTCTGGGCCACGCTGTACGAGGCCGTCGACGGGACCCTGTGAGCGGCCTTCCTCGGGCGGCCCGTTCACAGGGCCGGGAACGGCGGGGTGTCGTCCATCGCCCGCAGCAAGGTCCGCGCGGGCGTCGCCTCCTCCGGCCGTACGGAGCAGGCGACGCCCTCGATGACGGACCGGCCCGCGTGCACGGCCGCCCTCGCCGAAGCCTCCCAGCCGGTCCGCCTCCGGAAGCGCGCGTCGTGTCCGGAGCCCCGTGCCGCGGCCACGGCGGCGGAGTGCCACTGTTCGGTCCGGCAGATGCGCTCCAGCAGACCCAGCAACTCGGCCTTGCACGCCACGTGCGGGGACCCGACCAGTTCGAGCAGGAACGGCACCGCGGGCGCGGTCGCCTCGCCGACGACGAACCCCAGGGCGCAGAGCGCGTCGCCCAGGTCGTCGACGGCGGCGCGCGCCGTCTCCTCGTCGCCGTAGGCGATCCGGGACAGCAGCGGAGGCACGCCCCCGGCCGCCGCCCCCGTCGCGTCGCGCAGTTCTCCCCACCGCACCGCGGAGACGCTCCTCAACGGACTTCCCACACCCTGCTCCCTCTTCAGCTCGTCGTGCGATCCCGACGGCGCTCCGCGCGACGGCCGCCCTCCGGAGCCTCGCGGCGGACAGCTGCCCGCCTCCGTCCCGGGAGACCGAGCGCCTCGGCCCAGACGTCGCCGCCGTCGGCCCAGGTCCACCACCACCGGCGCAGGGACGCGGTCGCGTGACGCAGGCCGTCATGCGGATCCTCGCCCCAGGCCGGTACCCAGCCGTCCGCGTCGTGGAGCAGGACGGGATGGCCGACCGCGAGCAGCGAGACGTACCACCGCATCGTGCAGCCGCCCGACGCCAGGTACAGCCAGGACCCCGGCAGCCCCGCCGTGCGGTCGTGCCCGTGCACGCGGACCGCACACGGCCAGTCGAACAGGTCGCCCGGCGCGCGCCGGCCGCCGGTGAGCGAGGCCAGGCCGCCGTCGGGTCCGAACCCGCCGTCGCCGACCTCGGTGTAGATCCTCCGGAGGAGTTCCGGCAGCGGTCGTCCGATGGCGTCCTCCGCGGCCTCGACCTCGGCCGGCGTGGCCGGCGGGAACAGCGGTCCGCGCGGCGCGCCGGCGAAGTAGGCCGCCACTTCCCCGGCGTGGGACGCCAGCGAGAGCGTTCCGTCGTCGCTGGAACCGACGGACCCGCTCCGCAGGCGCTCCCGTCGCTCCGGGCCGGCGTGCTCCTCGATCCACGAGCCGGGGACCCGTGCCGTGTCGAACCGCCGCCCCGGGTCCCACGCGCGCGTCCGCAGCTTGTCGATCAGCGCGTCGTCACTCCTGCCGGCACCGGTCCGATCGGGAGGTGCGGGGCGGAGAGGCTCGGAACCGCCGTGCGCGGGAGACGTCATGCGCCGGGATCCTACTGAAGGCGCGGGCAACCGTTCGAGCCGCGATCCGGCAGGATTCGAAAGGGACGGCCTAGACCTCGTACGAGCGGACGAGGCGGGCGAGCTGGCGCCCCGCGACGTGGAGCGGTTCCTCGCTGCGGTTGACCTGGGCGGTGACCTCGGCGCCCTCCAGGGTGGAGATGACGGTGAGCGCCAGCTCCCCGGCGTCGGCGGAGGAGAACCCGCAGCGGAGCAGCTTGTCGGAGACCAGCTGCTCCCAGCTGCGCAGCGCGTCCGCGCACGCCTGCTGGATCTCCGAGTCGGTGCCGAGCGTCTCCAGGGCCGCCGCCGTGACGGGGCAGCCGTCGGTCCAGCCCGACGCGCGGAGCTCCTCGGCGAGCTGCGTGGCGCAGGCCACCACCGCCTGCGCCGGGTCGTCCTCGCTGTCCAGCGCCTGCCGCAGCAGCGTCGCGAACTCCCCGGTGCTGTGCTTGATCGCGGCGACGGCGACGGCTTCCTTGCCGGCCGGGAAGAAGTGGTAGACGGAGCCGAGGGTGGCCTGGGCCTCCTGGGCGATCTGCTTGATTCCCGTACCGACGTAGCCCTGCCGCTGCAGGAGGCGTGAGGCGGCGACGACGATCCGGTCGCGTGTGCTGGTCTGCATGCGGTCACCGTACCGGTCCACTGTGTAGAGCGCTCGTTCTAGAGCTGTGGTACGTTCTCATCGCGCACTAAATAGAGCGCTCGTTTTAGTGGGGGTTCCCGGTGAATCCCTCAGCGGAGAATGGAGACCTCGTCATGAACGACACCCGGAAGTCGGTCACCGTCATCGGCCTCGGCCCCATGGGACAGGCCATGGCCGGCGCCTTCCTCGACAGCGGCTACGACGTCACCGTCTGGAACCGCACCCCGTCGCGCGCCGACGACCTGGTCGCACGTGGCGCGGTGCTCGCGCCGAGTACGGAGAAGGCCCTCGCCGCCAACGAACTCGTGATCCTCAGCCTCACCGACTACGACGCCGTCTACGCCACGCTCGGGCCGGCCGAGGCCGCGCTGCCCGGCCGGGTCCTGGTCAACCTCAGCTCGGACACGCCGGAGAAGGCCCGGGCCGCGGCCCGGTGGGCGGCCGAGCGGGGCGCCGTCCAGCTGACCGGCGGCGTCACCGTGCCGCCCTCCGGGATCGGGCAGGCCGAGTCCTCGACCTTCTACAGCGGCCCGCGCGAGGTCTTCGACCGGCACCGGCCCGCGCTGGAGGTCATCACGGGGCGGACCGACCACCGCGGCGAGGACCCCGGGCTCGCCGCGCTCATGTACCAGATCGGCATGGTCATGTTCTGGACCTCGATGCTGAGCTACTGGCACGCCGTCGCCCTCGCCGACGCCAACGGCCTGAAGGCGGCGGACGTCCTGCCGCACGCCGTGGAGACGGCGAACTCGCTGCCGGGGTTCTTCTCCTTCTACGCCGAGCGCGTCGACGAAGGGCGGCACATCGGCGACGTGGACCGTCTCGCCATGGGCATGGCCAGCGTCGAGCACGTCCTGCACACCCACGCGGACGCGGGGGTCGACACCACGCTCCCGGCCGCCGTCGTCGCACTCTTCCGCCGCGGCATGGACGCCGGCCACGCCGCCGACAGCTTCTCCTCCCTGGTGGAGCTGATGAAGAAGCGCTGATCGTGCCGGCGGGACGTCCCCCCGCGCGCGGACGCCCCGCCGGCACGCTCCGAGGAGCTACGCGACGCGGGAGACGGCCGAGGCCGCGGCGTCGTACTCCGCGACGGCCCACGGCAGCATCACGCAGGCCAGCAGGAACCCCGGGTCGTACCGGTGCGGCTCCCACGTCTCCACCGGGAACCGGAAGCCCTCGTACACGTCCGCGTGCCGCTCCTCGAACCGGCCGACGGCTTCGAGGAGACCCTTCTCCGTCGACAGATCCGTGCCCGCGCGGGCGCCGAAGAAGAACTCCTCCGCCTCCTCGGCCAGCCCTTCGTGCCGCTCGGCGCCGGCGGTGACGGCCGCGCGCACATACGCGGCCGCGCGCGCGGCGCAGTACCGCAGGGCGGCTCCGGGCCCGCCGGACACGAGCCGCTCCGCCCAGCGCGCCGGGTCGACGCGGCCGGCCTCTCCGCCGGGCAGGCGGAAGCCCTCGAGGCCGTCCCCGGGGCGGCCGAACGACCAGACGCCGAGGTCGCCGCGGAGGACGAGCACGTCCGGCCAGGTCACGACCTCGCACCACCGCCACGACGCCCGGGGGAAGTCGAACCTCACGTGCCGGTACGGGCCGTCGTTCCTCAGGACGGTCGTCGTCGCCCCGCCCCCCTCCTCGGCGAACCTCGCGCGTGCCGCGGCCACGTCCCGCCGCAGTTCCTCGCCCGGATCCATCGCGCTCACCTGTGTGCTCCTCTCGTCCGCCCCCAGCACCGCCAGGGCACCGACGGGACAACGAGACGACGCGCGGCAAGGGTGCGGCGGGGGCGGTACGTTGGCGCGATCCGGCCCCGGAACACGGCCGCCTCCGGGCCCGGGCCGGCCCGGGCCGCGCGGCACGCACGACGGGCGCCGGCCCGGCGGGGGAGTCCCGTCGGGCCGGCGGTCGGTGGGGCGGGTGTCAGCAGGCGGAGACCCAGAGGTGCGAGCCCACGCGGTCGTTCACGAGCTCGCCCTGGCCGTGGCCGGGGCTGAAGAACTTCAGGCCGGACGCGCCGAGGTCGGGAATGAAGTGCCCCTGGTGGAGGCAGACCCACGAGCCGTTCCAGTCGGTGTCACGGTAGAGCTTCACGTCCTCGGCGACGCCGGGGTAGCCGTTGTTCCAGACGTCCGAGACCTTGTCGCGGCAGCCGGCCCAGTTGGCGTTCGAGCGGTCCCACCGGCAGTGGAAGCCGCCCGCGTGGGGGTGCTCCCAGGCGTAGAGGAAGCCGTCCGGCCCGGGGGCCGCCGCCGGTGCGACGGCCGCCGGTGCCGACACGGCCGAGGGCACGACGGCCTCGGACGCGGTGCCGCGGGCGTCGGCCACCGGGGCGGTCAGCAGGGTGAGGGCTCCGACGGTGAAGGCCGTCGTGAGGGCACGGGTGATGCGCATGATGTGTCTCCTACTCGGTGGGTCGATCGGTGAGGGGTGATGACCGGGCCGCCCGTCGAGGAGCGGCCGGCGGACCGCCGCGTGCCGGAGCACGGGGCGGAGCTGTGGGGCCCGCGGGTCAGGTGTGCGGGCCGGCGCCGAGGATCCGGCGGGCGCGGGGCAGCGCGGCGGCCCTCAGCCGGTCCCGTGCCTCGACGTCCGTGCGGTACTCCTCCGCGAGGAGCCCGCCGTGGTGGGCGTCGAGCCGCCGGGCCGTGCGGGACAGCGCCGACTCCTCGGCGCACCGCACCTCCGTCAGGGCGAGCCGGACCGCGCGGTCCCTGGGGAGGGGCCGTGCGGGAGAGAGAGCGGCGGCACGGGCGGCCGCGGGCGCGGCGAACGCGTGCCCGGCACGCGCCATGCACCGCTGCCAGCCTCCGAGGCTCGCTCGAAAGGCGGTGTCGGCCACGACCCTGCCGCGGAGCACCTGTTCCAGGACATCCAGACGGGCCGAGGACCGGAACCACGCGCCGATGTCGCCGTACAGCCCCCGCTGGGCCTCCGCGACACAACCGCGGTCGCTCCGGCGCAGGGTTCCGCCGCCCGGGAGCCGCACGGTCAGCCCGTCCGGGGACGGGCCGTTCGCGGCGACCAGCGCCTCGGCCCGGCGGTCCGCGGGCAGCGCGGCGAAGTACGCCCGGTTCGGATCGCTCTTCGCGTGAGCCTCCCGCTGCCGGCGCAGATCGGCGCCGTAACCGTGCCGACGGGCCCAGGCCGCGTCGTCGACGACGTAGGGGAAGAGCTCGGACTCCGTGTCACCCGCGAACGGGACCACGCGGTACGTGAACCCGAGCCGGCCCATGCAGTCGCGCAGCAGCCGCTGCTCGGCGTCGTGCAGGAGCCGGTCGTCCGCGGGGGACGCCACCGCGCCGATGGGGCGCAGCGGGGGCGGAGGTTCACCCGCCGGCGGAACGTCAGGGCCCGAGAGGACGGAGGCGGAGAACACGAGCGTGGCGCACACGGCCACGACCACGACGCCGGCGGCGAGGAGCGAACGGCGGGCACGGCTGGATCGGGGCATGGGGGATCTCCTGCGGTGGGGGAGGGAGGAGCGGGCAGCGTCGGTGACGGTCCGGTGGAGCGGATGCGTCGCGGCGCGGGGCTTCCGTGGATGCGCACCGAGCCAGGGCACAGGGGCGCATCGGAGGAGGGGGTGACGCCCGGCCGGAACGCTGCCGTCGAGCGGTGCGGCGGCCGGACAACCGCAGTCTGTGCCGGGCGGCGAGCGGCCCGCAAGCGTGTCCCGGGGGTATCGGCGAAGTCGGGATCCCCACCCCTCTGACCTGCGGGGACGTCCCTGTCCCGGGACGCGGGAGGACGCGGGACGGGACGGCGGGAGAGGGGGAGGCGGATCTCGCCGCCGGGGAGGACGCAAGGCGCCGGGAGGACGACGGGCACGCTCCAGACGCCGAACTCAGGGCATGCGCAGCCTGCCCGGCCGGTGCCGGACGGGGGACGGATCCCAGGCAGGGCAGGGCAGGGCACGGCAGGGAGGGGAGGGGAGGAGAGGGGGCGGGCGGTCGAGTTCGCGCCGGTCCCGGCCGGGCGCCGGTGTCACCGGCCGCCCGGAGGGGAGCCTCGCTGGGCGGCGGCTCGCCCCACCCTCCCGTCAGGGCGAAGCACGCAACCGCTCACCCGGAACGGTCCGTCCTCAGGCCCACTTCTGCCGTACGGTCCGGTCGCACGACAGCATCCGCAGGCCCTCGGGGCTGTCGTCGAGGCACCTTCGGGTCGCGGTGCTGCGGACCTCGAAGGCCGCGTCGCTGTCGGCGCTGACGTTCCAGCGCTGCGAGGCGGCCTGGCCGCAGGGCACCGTGCGCAGGCCGTCGACGCCGTGGTCCAGGCACTCGCCCGTCGCGTGGTTCCGGATCTGCGCGTCGCCGCCCGGCGTGGTGCGGACGGTCCAGCGCTGGTACGGCATGCCGTTGCACGCGTAGGAACGGGTGCCCTTGTCGAGGCTGTCGTCGAGGCAGGCTCCCGTCGCACGGCTCACGAAGATCCTGTCGTCCTCCTTCGCGGCGGACGCGCCGTGCGCGGCGGGCGGTGCGTCGCCGGGCGGCGGGGCGTCAGGCCGCAGGACCAGCACGCTCCCGGCGCCGAGCGCCAGCCCGAGCACGGCCCCGGCCAGGGCCCAGGCGGTGCGCCCGCCCCGGAGGGCGAGCCGGCGCCCGGGGACCGATCCGGCCCCGGCGCCCGTCGCGGCCGGATCGGTCCCGGTACCGGCATCGGCCTCGGCCTCGGTGGCGCAGTCCACGTCGCCCGGCGTGCCGGCATCGGCAGCCGGGCGCGGCTCCTCCGTGTCCCGCTGACCGCTTCTGCCCGCCTGTCCCGCCTGCGCGGGCCTGCGCTGGGCCCGATCGGCCGCATCCCACAGGTGGCGGAAGTCGGCCGGGTCGCCGTCGAGCGCCCGGCAGAGCTCGTACACCGTGGACCACGGAGGAACGGTGCTGCCGCAGAAGTACCGGGACAGGGACGAGTCGCTGATGCGCACGCTCTCCTCGAGGGCGCGGAGTGTCCGTCCGGAACGCCGCTGGAGGTCGCGCAGCGCACTGCCCAGGGCCCGCGCCGGCTCCACTTCGTCAGGCCGGTCCGCAGCCATGATGGGGTCCTTCTGTCCAGGGCCGCGCACGAGGATGCGATCAACCGGCCGCACAGGCGGGGAACATGCTGTTTCAGCAGTTCAGACCGTAGGAGGCGGCTGATCTTGGTGGCAACCGGATCCACTCTCCTGGGGGATCCCGACGGTGCCGGCCGACGCGCGCCCGAATCCGGGCCGAGCCGCGCGGATCCCCTTCCCCGCCGGTCCTCAGTCCACCGTCAGGACGATCTTGCCGGTCGTCCGGCCCCGCTCCCCGAGTTCGTGCGCCTTCGCGGCCTCGGAGAGGGGCAGGACGGTGTCGACGACCGGACGGAGGGCGCCGGACTCCACCAGGGCGGCGATTTCACGGAGACCGAGGTGGTCGGGCTCCACCAGGACCCACGAGGCGTGGAGGCCGGCGGGGGCGACGGGGACGTCGTCGGGGCCAGGAAGGGTGATGAGCCGGCCTCCGGGGCGCAGCACCTTCAGGGAACGCTCGGCCGTCTCGCCGCCGAGGGCGTCGAGGACGACGTCGACGTCGGAGACGGCCTCCTCGAAGGGCGTCTCGCGGTAGTCCACGACCTCGTCCGCGCCGAGCTCCTTCAGGAGCGCGTGCTTGGCGGCGCCGGCCGTGCCGATCACGTGGGCGCCGCGCGCCTTGGCGATCTGGACGGCGAGGTGGCCCACGCCGCCGGCCGCCGCGTGCACCAGCACGCGCTCGCCCGGACGTACTCCCGCCGCGTCGACCAGGGCCTGCCAGGCGGTGAGCCCGGCCAGCGGCAGAGCCGCCGCCTCGACGTGGGTCAGGGACGCCGGCTTCGGCGCGAGGTGGCGGGCCGGCGCCACGACGTACTGGGCGTACCCGCCGGCCTGCCGGGGGAACAGCGGCATCCCGAAGACCTCGTCGCCCGGGCGCAGGACCCCGACGCCGGGACCCACGGCCTCGACGGTGCCGGAGACGTCCCACCCGACGGCAGGCAGCGCGCCCCACTCGATGAGGGCGCCGCTCGCGCGGGTCTTCCAGTCCACCGGGTTCACGCCGGCCGCGTGGACCCGCACCAGCACCTCGTTCAGGCCCGGCTCCGGGCGCTCCACCTCGCGCTCGACGAGCACCTCCGGCCCGCCCCACCGCTCCACGACCACCGCACGCATGTCGTCTCCCTCGTTCCTTCGTGATCCGGTCCCGCCGGAACCTCTCCGGCGGCGACCCGTCCACGATCCCGCCCGCCGCCCCCTTCCGGTGTTGGCCCTCTGGCCACTATGTGACAGGATTTGGCCATGGACGACGAGACGACCCCGGGGGCGGCGGATCAGACCCGGGGGACGACCGATCCGACTCCGGAGACCGGGGATCCCGCCCCGGGAGCGACGGATCCGCGTCCCCACCGCGTCGCGGTCCTCGCACTGCCCGGCGTGCCGCCCTTCGAGCTCGGCATCCCCTCGCGCGTCTTCGGCAGCGTCCAGGACGCCGAGGGCCGCCCCCTGTACGAGGTCACCGTCTGCACCGCCGACGGCGCGCCCGTGCTCAGCGACGCCGGGTTCGTCGTGCAGCCGGCGGCGGGCCCCGAGGCGCTCGCCGCCGCGGACACCGTCGTCCTCCCCCCGACCCACGCCATGCCGGAGCTCGGGCGCGGCGGCCCGCTGCCGTCCGACGTCGCCGCCGCCATCGCCGGGATCCGCTCCGGCACCCGCCTGGTGTCCATCTGCTCCGGGTCGTACGTCCTCGCCGCCGCGGGGCTGCTCGACGGGCGTCCCGCCACCACGCACTGGAACCTGGCCCTGGAGTTCCGGCGGGCGTACCCGGAGGTCAAGCTCGACGAGGAGGTGCTCTTCGTCGACGACGGAGACGTCCTCACCTCGGCCGGGGTGGCGGCGGGGGTCGACCTCTGTCTGCACATCATCCGCCGCGATCACGGCGCGGCGGCCGCCAACCGGGCGGCCCGGATGTGCGTCGTGCCGCCGTGGCGGGACGGCGGGCAGGCCCAGTTCATCGACCGGCCCGTGCCCGAGCCGACCCTCGCCAGCACGACCGCGACGCGCGCCTGGGCCCTCGAACACCTCGGGGAGCAGCTCACCCTCGCCCGCCTCGCCGAGCACGCGCGGATGAGCCTGCGCTCGTTCACCCGCAGGTTCCGCGACGAGGTCGGCATGACGCCCGTGCAGTGGCTCACGGCGCAGCGCCTGGAACTGGCCAAGCAGCTCCTGGAGACGACCGACCTCCCGGTCGACCTCGTGGCGCACCGGGCCGGCATCGGTTCGGGGAACTCCCTGCGCGCGCACATGCGGACGGCCTTCGGCGTCTCGCCCGCCGCTTATCGGCGCGCGTTCGGGGCCTCCGACCCCGTGGCGGTTCCGGAGCGGACCGGCTAGGACGCGGTCACGCGTACGCCTCCCACCAGCGGTTCGGGGTGGGACCCAGGTGTGCGGCGCCCGGCCTGGGATCGCGTGCGGGCGGACTGCCCCGGCCTGCGGACCGTCAGGCCACCGGCCCAGCTCCGCGAGCGCCCGGGGCGAGGACCTGGTGGGCTGGAGGGAGATCTCCGGTGCCTTCGGACTGGGACCCCGGAGCGTAGGGAGGAGAATTCCGTGCCGGACCCAACGACGTCGTACGCCGATCTGCGCGCCCTGGTGATCAACTGCACCCTGAAACGATCCCCTGAGCGCAGCCACACACAGGGGCTGATCGACATCAGCACCGGAATCATGGAGCGCCAGGGCGTGCGGGTCGAGGTGCTCAGGGCGGTGGACATCGACATCGCGACCGGTGTCTGGCCGGACATGACGGAGCACGGGTGGGAGACGGACGAGTGGCCGGTGATCTACTCGCAGGTGATGGCCGCCGACATCCTGACCCTGGCGGGGCCGGTGTGGCTCGGGGACAACTCCTCGGTCATGAAGAAGGTGATCGAGCGTCTGTACGCCTGCTCGTCGATCCTCAACGAGCACGGCCAGTACGCCTACTACGGTCGCGTGGGCGGCTGCCTGATCACCGGCAACGAGGACGGTGCCAAGCACTGCGCGATGAACGTCCTCTACAGCCTCCAGCACCTCGGATACGTCCTTCCGCCGCAGGCCGACGCGGGCTGGGTCGGCCCGGCCGGCCCCGGCCCGTCGTACCTCGACCCCGGCTCCGGCGGCCCGGAGAACGACTTCACGAACCGCAACACGACCTTCATGACCTGGAACCAGCTCCACCTGGCGAGGATGCTCAAGGACGCCGGCGGCATCCCCGCCCACGGAAACCAGCGCTCCGAGTGGGACGCCGGCTGCCGGTTCGACTTCGAGAACCCCGAACACCGTTGAACGCGGGCCGGAACGTCGGAGGTCCGGTGGAAGCCGGCTCCGGATGAGGATCAGGCGGCCGACCGACGTCCGGTCACGGTCAGGCGCGCGGGGCCGTCTCGAAGACGGCGTGCAGCCGGCGGCGGTGGTCCACCTGGCGGACCGGGCCGGTCAGGGTCACCCGGGCGGTCAGACGCGGTTCCGTGCTGGAGGCGCTGAGCCGCAGTTCCAGGGCGCCGGGCTCCACGACGCGCGTCCCCGACCTGCCGGTGAAGGACGCGAGGTCCGCAGGGACGACCGCGTGGACCCGCCTCCGTTCGCCGGCGGCCAGGTCGAGACGTACGTACCCGATGAGTCTCCGCACGGGCTGGACCACCGAGGCCACCGGGTCGTGCAGGTACAGCTGGACGAGCTCGGTGCCGTCCCGGGGGCCGGTGTTCGTGACGGTGAGGGCGAGGCGTACGGCGCCGTCCGTGGGGACCTCGGTGGCCTCGACGGCCAGGTCGCTCCACTCGAAGGTGGTGTACGTGAGGCCGTGTCCGAAGCCGAAGGCCGGTGTGGGGTCGACGCTGGAGACCTCGCTCGTGTGGCCCAGACGGGAGGCCAGGTAGGTGGACGGCTGGGCGCCGGGGTGGCGGGGCACGCTGACGGGCAGCCGGCCGCCCGGGGCGGTCCGGCCGCTGAGGACGGCGGCGATGGCGGCCGTTCCGGCCTCGCCCGGGAAGAACGTCTGGAGGACGGCGGCGGACTCGTCGGCGGCGCGGCCGAGCGCGTAGGGCCGGCCCGCCAGCAGGGTCGTCACGACCGGGGTCCCCGTGTCGAGGAGGGCGTCGAGCAGCTGTTGCTGCGCCCCGGGGAGGCGCAGGGACTCCGCGTCGCAGCCCTCGCCGCTGGTGCCCCGCCCGAAGAGTCCGGCGCGGTCACCGAGCGCGGCCACGACGACGTCGGCGCGGCGGGCGAGGGTGAGCGCCTCGGCGAAGCCTCCGGTCGTGGCGTCGTCGACGCCGGTTCCGTGCGCCACGAGCACCTCGGCGGCCGGGAACTCGGCCGTGAGGGTCTCGCGCAGGGTGGGCAGGTCGATGCCGAGGGGGGTGCCGGGGTGCTGTCCGCCGACGTGGACGGGGAAGGAGTAGCAGCCCAGGACCGCCGTGGGGGCATCGGCGTTGGGGCCGATCAGGGCGATCCGGCGCGGTGTCCGCGGGTCCAGCGGCAGGGTGCCGTTGTTGCGCAGCAGGACGATCGCGCGTTCGGCGACGCGGCCCGCCAGCTCGCGGTGGGCGGCCGGGTCCAGGTCGACCGTGCCCCGCAGGGCGTCCGGGGCGGCCGTGGTGCCGGCGTCGCGCAGGGCCGGGGGGACCGGGCTCCAGTCGGGGTCGAGGAGTCCGAGGCGGGCCTTCTGCAGCAGGACCCGCCGGACCGCGCGGTTCACGAGCTCCTCCGGCACCCGGCCCTGGCGGACCGCGTCGAGGAGGGGGGCGCCGAAGGTCTTCACGGTGGGCAGTTCCACGTCGACGCCGGCGGCGAGGGCCGTCCCTGCGGCTTCGCCGAGCGTGCCGGCGACGCCGTGCAGGGTCTTCAGGAACGCGATGCCGAAGTAGTCCGCCACGACGGTGCCGGTGAAACCCCAGGTGTCCCGGAGGAGCCCGGTGAGCAGCCGGTCGTCGGCGGCCGAGGGAATGCCGTCGGTGTCGGTGTAGGCGTGCATCACGGACCGGACGCCGCTCTCCCGGACCGCCATCTCGAACGGAGGCAGGATGACGTCGGCCAGCTCCCGGGCGCCCATGCCGACGGGGGCGAGGTTGCGGCCGGCCCGGGAGGCGGAGTATCCGGCGAAGTGTTTGAGGGTGGCGACGACGCCGGCGGACTCGAGTCCCTGGACGTAGGCGGTGGCGATCGTTCCGACGAGGTAGGGATCCTCGCCGATGGTCTCCTCGACGCGTCCCCAGCGGGCGTCGCGGACGACGTCGAGGACGGGGGCGAGGCCCTGGTGCACCCCGACCGCGCGCAGGTCGCGCCCGATGGCCGCGGCCATCTCCCGGACGAGCGCGGGGTCGAAGGTCGCTCCCCAGGACAGCGGGACGGGGTACGCGGTGGCGCCCCAGGCGGCGAAGCCGGCGAGGCACTCCTCGTGGGCGACGGCCGGGATGCCGAAGCGGTTCGCTGCGGCGATCCGCGCCTGTGTCCGCATGAGGGAGAGGGCGCCGAGCGCGGGGTCGACGGGGACGGTCCCGAAGGGGCGGGTGAGCTGGCCGAGGCCGTGCGGCAGCAGCTCGTCGAGGTCGACCGGCTCCTCCATGTCGTGCTGGTGCGGTGCGACCTCGGCGCCCTCGTCGGAGGCCCCGACCCACACGCCGTGGAGCTGGGCGGTCTTCTCCTGGAGGGTCATGGCGCGGATCAGCGCGTCGACGCGGGCTTCCGCGCCGAGCGCGGGGTCGCGCCAGGCTTCGTACGGGACAGGGGGCGTGGCAGACACGGTGTCGGTCACTTTCCTCCGACTCCCATCAGGCCCTGGACCAGGGCGCGACGGGCGAACAGATAGACGAGCAGGATGGGGAGCATGGACAGCACGACGGCCGCGAGGAGGCCGGGGATGTCGACCCCGTGCTCCGTCTGGAAGTCGTAGAGGCCCATGGTGATGACCTTGTTCTCCGCGGACTGGGTGAGCACGAGGGGAAAGAGGAAGCCGTTCCACGCCTGGAGCGCGGAGAACACGACGACGGTGGAGAGACCGCCCTTCGACAGGGGCAGCACCAGCGTGAGGAAGATCCTCCGGGGGGTGGCCCCGTCGACGGTCATCGCCTCGTACAGCTCGGGCGTGATGTCCCGCATGACGCCGGTGAGGATCAGGACGCAGACGGGCATGGCGAAGGCGGCGGTCGGCAGGATGACGCCGAGGAGGTTGTCGTAGAGGCCGGCCTCGTCGATCAGGTAGAACACCGGGACGATCACGGCCTGCGACGGGACGGCCAGGCCGAGCAGGAAGAGCCGGAAGACCCGGCCGGTGGCCCTGCCGTCGCTCCGGACGACGGCGTACGCGAGGGGCGGCACGAGGAGCAGGACGATCCCTACGACGCAGGCCGTGACGACGACCGTGTTGAGGAAGTACTGCGCGAAGCCGTCGTTCAGGTCGGTGACGTAGTTGTCGAGGGTGAGGCGCTCGGGGAGCGCGAGGGGGCCGTTCGCCGCGTAGTCGGCGCGGGACTGGAAGGTGGCGACCAGCATCACGTACAGCGGCAGGCCCACCACGAACAGCCAGACCAGCGAGCCGAGACCGGCGAGGTAGTTGGGGCGGTCCTTCCTCATAGGCCCTCCATGGTGCTGCGCATCCTGTCGTAGCCGGTCACGCGCACCATGACCAGGGAGACGAGGGTGGCGACGAGGACGAGGAGCAGCGCGATCGCGGAGGCCCCGCCGAAGTCGAAGCTCTTGAAGGCCCTCTGGTACATGTAGTAGGCGCTGTTCGTGGTGTCGGTGCCGGGTCCGCCCTGGGTGAGGATCAGGACCGTGTCGAAGGTCGTGAGTCCGCCGACCACCATCAGGACCGTCGACGTCACGATGGTGTTGCGCAGCTGGGGCAGGGTGATGTGGAAGAACTGGCGGACCGTGCCGGCGCCGTCGATCCGGGCGGCCTGGTAGAGGACGTCGGGGACGGCCCGCGCGGCACCCTGGTAGAGCAGGGTGTGCAGCGGGGTGAACTGCCAGGTGCTGACGAGCACGAGGACGCCGAGGGCGCCGGCCTGGGTGCCGAAGAGGTTGCCGTCGCCGAAGAGCCACGTCGCCTGTGAGGGGACCCCGAAGTTGGGGTCGAGCACGGCGCGCCACAGGACGGAGACGGCGGTGATGGAGAGCAGGAGCGGGACGAAGTAGACGGCGGACAGGACGGCCCGGTTGCGCTGGTGGCCGGCGGCCCAGACGCCGAGCAGGAGGCTGATCGGCGTCTGGACGGCGACGCCGAGGACCGTGAGGAGCAGGCTCAGCCAGAGGCTCTGCACCATGACGGGGTCGTCGAGCAGCCGGCTCCAGTTGTCCAGGCCGGCGAACTCCGGGGAGCCGAGGCCGTTCCAGCGGGTGAAGGAGAGGACGGCGACCAGGAGGAGCGGGACGAGGGCGAACAGGCCGAAGAAGAGGGCGGCGGGCGCCGCCCAGGCGAGACCCGGGCGGCCCGCGCCGGTCGCGGGGCGGCCGGGCCGCCCGCGCCGGAGCGTGGCGCCGGTGCCGTCCGCGGCGGGGACTGTGGCTGTGGTCATGTCAGGCGTTCCGGAGGTCGGGCCGCGGGTCAGGCCGCGGGCAGGCTCTGCATGGCGGCGATGAAGGCGTCGGCGTCGATCCGGCCGTTGAAGAACTGCTGGACGGCCTGGTGGATGCCGGTGGTGGCCGCCGGGGGGTACGCCTGGTCCCAGGAGAGCTGGAAGTGGGGGGCCTTCTTCACCAGGTCGTACTGGTACGTCGAGTAGGCCGGGCTGACGGAGCCGTCCAGGAAGGCGGGCGTGTTGGTGGTCGTGGGCAGGTTGCCGATGCTCAGCTGGCCCTTGACGAACTCGTCCGAGTACATGAGTTTCAGGAACTCGGCCACGGCCTCGGGGTGTTCGGTGTTCTTCAGGACCGAGTAGAAGTTGTTGGTGTTGCCGGCGAGGTTGCCCGGCTCGCCCTTGCCGCCTTCGACGGCCGGGAAGGTGCCGTAGCCGAGGTCGTTCTCCACGAAGTCCGGGTAGGCGTCCTGGAGGGTGGAGTACTCCCAGGAGCCCATGAGTTCGAAGGCGGCCTTGCCGGTGGCGAGGAGCGCGGGGGAGCCGCCGTCGGTGAACTTGACCGAGTCGTAGTTGGTGCCGAAGGCCCCGGCGTCGATCAGCTCCCTGAGCATGCCGAGGGCCCGCTTGCTGTCGGCGCTCGCCCAGACGTTCTTGTCCCCGGCCACCGCCTTCGCGAAGTGCCCGGGCCCGGCCACCCGGTCGTAGAGGTACTGGAACCACATCTGCGTGGGCCATCTGTCGCCGCCGCCGAGCGCGACGGGCGTGACGCCCTTGGCCTTGAGGGCCTTCACGGCGTCCAGGAGCTCGTCCCAGGTGCGCGGCGCGGTGACGCCGGCGTCCGCCATGACCTTCTCGTTGCGGAACAGCAGGACGGGCTGGGTGCCGCGCATGGGTATCCCGTACGGCTTCCCGTCGACCACCGCGGTCTCGAACACCGACGGCAGGAAGTTCGCCTTGAGGCCGGGGTCCTCGGCGATGAGCCCGTCGAGCGGCATGAGGAGGCCCGCGTCGACGAAGGGCTTGATGCTGCCGCCGCCCCAGTTGAAGAAGACGTCGGGGGCCTGCTTGCCGCTGATGATCGTCTGCAGCTTGGACTGGTAGTCCGCGCCCGGGATGGTGTCGAGGACCGCCTTGACCTTCGAGGTCTTGTTGAAGGTGTCGACGAGCTGCTTCTCCACCTTGTTGGTGGCGTCGCCGTACACCAGGACGTGGATCGTGCCCGAACCGTCTCCCGCGGAATCCCCCGAGCCGCCGCAGGCCGCCAGGGAGAGGGTCAGGGCCAGTGACGCCCCGCCGACGACAGCGGTTCTGAAGAGCCGTGCGTGCCGCTTCATCGCCCCACCTTTCGAAAGAGTTTCGATCGAAGTGTCGAAACTTCATGTGGCGGGACGCTAGGGTTGGCGCGGCGAACGGGTCAACCCTCCGGCGGCTCGTTATCAAAGCGTGACAAGAGGGGGCGGGAGAGTGGTGATCTATGCTGCTCGGATGCGAGACGGCGACGACAACAGACGCGTGACGCTGGCGGAAGTGGCAGAACAGGCCGGCGTCTCGCTTTCGACAGTTTCGAAAGTCCTCAACGGCCGGCAGGACGTGTCACCCACCACACGCGAGAAGGTCGAGCGGCTCCTCGAAGCGCACGCCTACCGGCGGACCACCCGCGCGGCCCGGGAGGCGCCCCTCGTCGAACTCGTCTTCCACGAGCTCGACAGCGTGTGGGCGATGGAGCTGATCCGCGGTGTGGAGAACCTCGCCAAGGCCCACGGCGCGAGCGTGGTCCTCACCGAGAGCGGCACCCGGCACGCCCCGGCGCCCGACTGGATCGAGGGGGTGCTGCAGCGCCGGCCGATCGGCGTCGTCCTCGTGTTCTCCTCCCTCCCCGACGCCGTCAAGCGGCAGCTCGACGCGCGCTCGATCCCCTTCGTCATCGTCGACCCCGCGGGCGACCCCGAACCCGACGTCCCGTCCGTCGGCTCCGCGAACTGGTCCGGCGGCGTCGCCGCCACCCGCCACCTCGTCGACCTCGGCCACCGCCGGATCGGCATCGTCACCGGCCCCGAGGACATGCTCTGCTCCCTGGCCCGGCTCGACGGCTACCGGTCCGCCCTGAACATGGCCGGGCTGGACCGCGACGACTCCCTCGTGCGCTTCGGCGACTTCCACGTCGAAGGCGGCTACACACGGGCGATGGAGCTGCTGCGGGCGCCGGACCGGCCCACGGCCGTCTTCGCCGGAAGCGACCTCCAGGCGCTCGGCGTGATGGAGGCCGCCCGGGTGTGCGGGCTGCGCGTGCCCGAGGACCTGTCCGTCGTCGGGTACGACGACGTGATGATCGCCCGATGGTCGAGCCCCCCGCTCACCACGGTCCACCAGCCGCTGCGCGAGATGGGCGAGGAGGCCGTGCAGATGCTGCTGCGTCTGCGCGCCGGAGAGCCCTCCGTGACGCGGATGGAGCTCGCGACCAGCCTGGTCGTCCGCAAGAGCACCGCTCCGCCGCCGACGACGACGGTGGAGGCGTCACTCCCGCCCACGACGTGACCGGTGCGGGCCGCCTCCGCCTCGGGCGCCATGGTTCCGTGCCTGTCGTCCTCGGCACGCCGACCACGGGCGGGTTCGCCCCACTCGATGTCCGGTATCCGCCGGCGCCGCGGCGGCCCGGTGGCCGAGGATCCGCCCATGATCGCTGCGTCGCGGGGAATCCGCATCCGCCACCGGGGGCACGAACCGCAGGTCCACCCCACCGCCTGCGTCGCCCCGACGGCCGCACTCGTCGGTGATGTCCGCGTCGGGCCGAGGGCGCGGGTGATGTACGGGGCGGTGCTCGACGCCGAAGGCTCCCGGATCGAGATCGGGGAAGCGGCGGTGGTCTGCGAGAACGCGGTGCTGCGCGCGTCGGCCGCCGCCGGCGACCAGCCGGTGCTCGTCGGTGACCACGTCTTCGTGGGACCGCATGCCACCCTGCTGGGCTGCCAGGTCGGCCGGTGTGCCTACGTGGCGACCGCGGCGACGGTCCTCCAGGCCGCGCTGCTGGGGGCGGGCTCGGTGGTCGCCGTCGGCGCTCTCGTCCGTCCGGGCCGGCCGCCGTGCCGGGTCAGACCGCGGCGGCCTTCGTCAGCAGCGCTCCCATCGCCGCCAGGACCGCCGGCTCGACGCGGTAGTAGACCCAGGTGCCCCGCCGCTCGGAGGAGAGCAGCCCGGCCTCCTTCAGCTTCTTCAGGTGGTGGGAGACCGTGGGCTGGGAGACGCCGACGTCGGAGATGTCGCAGACGCACGCCTCGCCCCCCTCGTGCGACGCCACCGCCGAGAACAGCCGCAGCCGGACCGGATCGCCCAGGGCCTTGAACATGGCGGCGGTCCGTTCGGCCTCCTCGGCGGTCAGCGGACGCTCCGTGAGCGGCGGGCAGCACGGCTCGGTGGTCGGCTCCAGGAGCGGCAGCGCCTTCGCATTCGACATATGTCTATGTTGACACACGTCTAAGCAGGAGGCCATGGAGCCGCGGTGCGCCGGAGGCGTTGATTAGATGAATCTCTATGTTGACGCTCATCGATATCGAGTGCCATGCTGAAGGCGCAGGAGATCGACGGACGTCGAAACACAAGGGGACTCGCCATGGACGCCACCACCGCCGCCACCGAGCAGCTGCCCGTCGTGGTCATCGGGGCCGGCCCGGCCGGCCTGGCCGCCGCCGCCCACCTCGTCGACCGCGGCCTGGAGCCGCTGGTCCTGGAGGCCGGCACCCGAGCGGGCGCCGCGGTGCGCGAGTGGTCGCACGTCCGGCTGTTCTCCACCTGGGGCGAGGTCACCGACCCGGTGGCCGAGAAGCTGCTCGCCCCCACCGGCTGGACGAAGCCGGACGCGGACACGTACCCGACCGGCGGCGACTGGGCCGAGCGGTACCTCCAGCCGCTCGCCGGCGTCCTCGGCGACAGGGTCCGCCTCGGCGCCCGGGTCACCGGCGTCTCCCGGTCGGGCCGGGACCGGATCGTGGACGCCGACCGTGCCGCCCAGCCGTTCGTCGTCCACGTCACCTACGCCGACGGACGCGAGGAGCGGCTGTTCGCCCGAGCGGTGATCGACGCCTCCGGCACCTGGTCCACCCCGAGCCCGGCCGGCGCCTCCGGCCTTCCGGCCCTCGGTGAGAAGACCGCCGCCGACCGCGTCACCTACCGTGTCCCCGACCTCAAGGACCCCGCCACCAGGGCCCGGTACGCGGGCAGGCGAACGGCCGTGATCGGCTCCGGCGCCTCCGCGTTCACCGCCCTCGCCCTGCTGGCCGACCTCGCCAAGGCAGAGGACGGCGAGGGGACCGAGGCGGTGTGGATCCTGCGCCGGGGCATCTCCGGCTCCACCTTCGGCGGCGGCACCGCCGACCAGCTCCCCGCCCGCGGCGCCCTCGGCCTCGCCGCCAAGGCCGCCGTCGACGAAGGACACGCGGACGCCGTCACCGGCTTCCGCACCGAGGCCATCGAACGCGGCACCGACGGCCGCCTGGTCCTGGTCGCCGAGGACGGACGCCGGCTCGACCCGGTCGACGAGGTCGTCGTCCTCACCGGCTTCCGCCCCGACCTGACCTTCCTGGACGAGCTCCGCCTCGGCCTCGACGAGCGCCTCCAGGCCCCCGTCGAGCTCGCGCCGCTGATCGACCCGAACCAGCACTCCTGCGGCACCGTCTACCCGCACGGCGTCAACGAGCTGTCGCACCCGGAGGAGGGTGTCTACCTTGTCGGCATGAAGTCCTACGGACGCGCGCCGACGTTCCTCGCCCTCACCGGCTACGAGCAGGTCCGCTCCGTCGCCGCCGCCCTCGCCGACGACCACGAGTCCGCCGCGCGCGTCGAACTCGTCCTCCCCGAGACCGGGGTCTGCGGCGGCGCCGGCCTCTTCGACCAGCCCCAGGCCGACCCGGAGACCGACGGCGGCGGCTGCTGCGCCCCCGCCCCCGCCCTGATCCAGCTCGGCACCCCGGCTCCGGCGCCCTCCTGCGGCTCGTGACCGACCTGAACACCCGCGCCGTGCTGCCCGCGCTCTGCGCCACGCAGATCACCGGCTGGGGCGTCGTCTACTACGCCTTCCCCGTCCTCAACCCCGAGATCACCGCCTCCACCGGCTGGTCCACCACCGCGACGATGGCCGCGTTCTCGCTCGCGCTGGTCGTCTCGGGCGTCGCCGGGATCCGCGTCGGCCGGATCATCGACCGGCGCGGGCCCCGCACGGTCATGACCGCCGGTTCCGCCGTGGGCGCGGCGAGCCTGGTGGTCGTCGGCCTGGCGCCGAACCTGCCGGTGTTCTTCGCGGGCTGGGCCCTGGCCGGATTCTCCATGGCCGCCACGTTCTACCAGCCCGCCTTCGCCGCCCTCACCCGCTGGTTCGCCCCCGACCACGTCCGCGCCCTCACGGTCGTCACCCTCGCCGGCGGCCTCGCCTCCACCGTCTTCGCGCCCCTCACCGCGGCCCTCGCCGCCCAGCACACCTGGCGCACCACCTACCTCGTCCTCGCCGTCGTCCTCGCCGTGATCACGGTCCCGGCTCACGCCCTCGCTCTGCGCGCACCCTGGCCGCCGGCCCCGCCGGCCGCGGCGCACGCGGACGAGACGCCCCGGACCATCGTGCGCGGCCGCCCGTTCCTGCTGCTCGGACTGGCCTTCACGCTCTCGGCGTTCGCGATGTACGCCGTCGTCTTCACGCTCGTCCCGCTCCTGCTCGAACGCGGCTACACCACCGGCCAGGCCGCGTGGGCCCTCGGCATCGGCGGCGCCGGCCAGACCCTGGGCCGTACCCTCTACGCCTCCCTCGCCCGCCACACCGGCACCACCACCCGCACCGTTGTCCTCATCGCCCTCGGCGCCCTGACCACCGCCGCCCTGGCGGCCGTCCCCGGCCCGTACGGCCTGCTGATCGCGGTGTCGCTCGTCGCCGGGGTGGTCCGCGGCAACCTCACCCTCCTCCAGGCCACCGCCGTCACCGAACGCTGGGGCGCCACCCACTACGGACGGCTCTCGGGCATCCTCGGCGCACCCGCCATGACCGCCTCCGCCCTCGCCCCCTTCGCCGCCGCCCTCCTCGCCCCGCCCCTCGGCGGTATCCCCGAGCTCTTCGGGGTCCTCGCCGCGCTCGGGGCCGCCGCGGCCGTCGTCGCCCTCGGCACCACGGTCGACACCCGCACCTGACCGGCCGGCTCGGACCGCGGGTCCGGATTCCGGCGCGGCCTTCCTGCGTCACCGTGGGCACCCGCCACGGCGCCGCGTGCTCCACACCTCGTGGTACCGCGCGGTGAGCGTCCACGCGAACAGGGTCCCGGGGCGCTCTCGCAGCGCGGAGAGGGTGAGGCCGGCGGGTTCGGACACGCTGGTGCGGAGGATCGCCCTGGGGGCGGGGTACGGCTCCGGAACCTTCGCCCCGGCGTCGTCACCGGGGGCGTCCCACGCCAGGAGCTCCCCTCCGGTACGGGAACCGACCCACGGCGGGGAGGCGTGCCGCCGCTCGTGGGTCCCGGCCTCCCAGGACTCCAGTGCGCCGCGGATCGAGCCCCCGGACCACACGGTGGGGGTCTCCATGGACCGGAGGTCCCGGAGGACGTGGGGCACGGGACGGTCGACCACGAAGTACAGATGGAGCCGCATCGTGCAGGACATGGCGGGCTGCTCCGGCGCGTTCCCGTCGAAGAGGTTCCTGCCGCCGCCCCGGGAGCAGGTGTCCACCATGGTGGTACGCGGCGGCGGCCCCCATGAGGAGAGGGCGCCGATCTCGTCGGCCCGTGCCCGCAGGTCACGTCCGGCCCGCTCCCTCATCCGCCGGACCTCTTCCGAGGCGGCGACCCTCCTGAGCCGGCCCCGCCGGGGGCGGCCACCCCGGGAACAGGCGGTGAGCCCCACGAGAGCGAACGAGAGGAGGAGGGACGCGGCTTCGGCGGGCCGCCGGCGCGGGGCTGAGGTCATCGTCCGAGGCTCCCGTGGGTCGGCGCGCGGCTCCGCGGATCGTTTCCGGGGCGATTCCCAGCGTCACCTACGATGGGGACCCATGTCTAGGACGAGGGCTGGGTTCGGCGACGGGTCAACCGGTGCGGCACGGGGGGCTGTTGCGAGGGAGCACGACAGACTGCCTCCCTCGTCGGGCCAGGAGAACCCGCCGTCCTCGCCCGGCCCGGGCACGGCGTCGTGAGCGCTCTGCTGGAACTGGCCGACGTGCGGCACGGCTACGGCGGACGGGCCGTCCTGAACGGGGTGAGTCTGACCGTCGGCGAGGGGGAGTGCGTCGTCCTGCTCGGCGAGAACGGCTCGGGGAAGTCCACGCTGCTGCGGCTCGCCGCCGGGCAGGAGCTTCCGGAGTCCGGCCGTGTCACCCTGCGCGGCAGGCCCGTGTCCGAGGACGACTGGACGGTACGGGCCACGGTCGCCACGGTCCTGGACAGCGGCGTCGGCTATCCGGACCTCAGCGTCCGTGAGCACCTGATGCTCGTCGCCCTCGCACACGGACGGGGCGACGGGGCACCGGACGCCGTGGACCAGGTGCTGGCCGAGCACCACCTGACCGGGCGGGCCGACGCGCTCCCACATCAACTGTCCTCCGGGCAGACGCAGTTGATGGCGCTGGCACAGGCATTCGTGCGGCCCGCCGAGCTGCTCCTGCTCGACGAGCCGGAGCAGCGACTCGACGCGGACGCGCGGGCCAGGCTGGCCGGACGGCTGCGGTCCGCGAAGGAGCGCGGGACGGCGGTGCTCCTGGTCACCCACAACAGGGAGCTGGCCGACGCCGTGGCCGACGCCGCGTACACCGTCTCCGGCGACGGGCTGCTGATCGGGAAGACGTCCGGTGGCTGAGCCGACGGGACGGCGGGTGCGCGTCGCGGAGGAGGCCGACGCCGTCCTGCCCACCGAGGCGGTCCTGGCCAGGCTCCGGACGGCCCGGGCCAACCTGCGCGAGAAGCGGCGCCGGAGCCTCGCCTACACCCTGTACTGCACGGCACTGCTGCTCGGTATCTGGGTCGTCCCCCTGCTCGTCGGCGCGGGACGGGCCGGTGCGGACGGCCGGCTGCGGGGGCCCGCGGCCGAGGGCGTGCTGTCGGCGCTGCCCGCGCTCCTGCCCGCCGTCCTGGCCACCGTGGTGCTGCTGATGGCCGAGCGGGCCCTGTGGCAGGGGCCCGTGCGCGTGGAACGGGCGGCGTTGTCCTGGCTCGTCCCCCAGCCCGTGCTGCGGCGGGCCCTGCTGCTGCCCCGCTTCCTCGTGGCGTCGGTGACGACCACGGCGATCGCGACCGCCGCCGGAGCCGTGGCCGGCTTCCTGCTCCACGCGCTCGGAGCGGGCTCCTGGTGGGCCGCCACCGCCGCGGGAGCGGCGGCGGGCGGCGCGGCCGGCTTCGCCGGGACCGCCGTGGCCGCCGTGGTCCAGCGGCACAGCGACACCGGGCCACGGCGCAGGGCCGTGGCCAGGCGGACGGCGTGGGCGGTGGTGACATTCCTCTGGCTGCTCGCCGCCGCCTCACCGGCGGGCGGCGCATGGATCGCGGAGCCGGTCGCGCTCTGGTCGGGCCCGTGGGGCTGGGCGGCGCTCCCGCTGGTGGCGGTGGCGGACGGAGCCCCCGCGCCGGCCGGATGGGCCGGGGCCGCGCTGTCGGCCCTGACGACGGCCGTCGCCTGGCGGGCGGGCGCCGACGCGGCCGTACGGATCCCGGCCCGCGTGCTGCGCACCCAGGCGGGCACCGCGCTGCGGGTGCGGGCATCCCTCTACTCCCTGGATCTGCGGCAGGCACGGGCGGCCGTGCGCGCCACGCGCGCACGCACCTCGCGCGCCGCCGCGCGCCTGCCGTTCCCGCGGCGGAGGTGGCTGCTCGTCCCGTGGCGGGACGCGACCGCGCTGCTGCGCGCACCGGGGCGGCCGGTGTGGGCGGCGCTCTGGGCCGCCGCGGCCGTGGCTCTGCTGTGCCCGGACGACGTGCCGACCGCCGTCCGGCTCATGGTGCTGCCGGCCGGGTACCTGGCCGCTGCGCAGCTGGCGGAGGCGGCCCGGCTGGAGACGGACGACGTCCGGCGCTCGGCGCAACTGCCCTGGCCCGCCCGGGCGCTGGCGCTGTGGCACGGGATCGTGCCGGCGGCCGGGCTGCTGGCGCTGTTCGCCCTGGGCGCGGCGGTGGCCGCCGGGGCCGGTGCGTGGTCGGACCGGCTGCTGGTGCTGCCGGTGCTCGTGCCCGCGCTGGTCGGCGCCGCGCTCGTGAGCGCCTTCCGGGGTGTCGTACCGGCGCATCTGATGATCGGCTCGATGACGCCGCTGGGCGACACCGGACCCCTCGCGGCGCTGCTGTGGCAGACCCGGGGACCGCTGGTCGCGCTGGGATGTCTGTCGGTCGTGGACGGTCCGGCGCGCGGGGCCGGACCGGACGCCGTGGGTCTGCTGTGGCCGCTGGTCCTCGGGGCGGGCATGGTCTGGTGGGCGGGGGCGACGGCACGCGGGACCATGCGCGGCCGGTGAACCCGTCGGTGAGCCCGGCGGGGTGGCGGTGGGTGGGGCGGCGGGCGTGCGGAATCGGGGGCGGGACGTGGCCGCCCGGAGCACGTGTCACTCCGGATCGTTCCGGATGCCCCGCCCGCCGTCCCCCGCCCTACCGTGTCGGCGGAACCGCCGGAGCGAGCGGTCAGGAGCCGGGGGAGCAGCCTTGCCGACGACCACCACCGGCCGACCGGCCGTCACCGGCCGGCCGACGGCCACCATCGGGCGGCCTTCCACCACCGGCCGGCCCACCCCGTCCGCACTCGGGCACCTGGAGCGCGGGGTCCTCTCGGCGGTCGGCTGCGGGCTGCGGGACGACGAGATCGCCGACGCCCTCGGACTCCCCGAGGAGCGCGTGGCCGAGCACCTCGCGCGGGTCCTCGTGAAGCTCGGCCTGCGCGACCGGGCCGCCGCGATCGTCCACGCCTTCGACGCGGGGCTGGTCTCGCCCGGACTCGGCCCTCGCGCACGCCCGTCGGACCCTGCGGCCCCACGGGAGTGCGCCGGTGCGGTACGCGGACCGGAGATACGGATGTCCGTGCTCGGGCCGCTGCGGGCATGGAGGGACGGAAGGCCGCTGAACCTCGGGCCTCCGCGTCAGCAGGCGGTCCTGGCCGCGCTCGCGCTGGACGCGGGAAGGACGCTGAGCCGGCAGGAACTGCTGGACGGGGTCTGGGGGATGGAGCCCCCGGCCGCGAACGTGGTGCCGGTGTACGTCTACCGCCTGCGCAGGACCCTGCGGTCGGACGCCTCCGGCGACGGCCCGGACGCGGTCATCCGGCACGACCGGATACGCGGCTACCGCCTGGTGCCGGGCGCGGTCGACGTGGACGTCACCCGTCTGGAACGGCTGGTGGCCGACATGGGGGCGGCGGGCCGGGAGGGTGACCGGGCCGAGGCGGTCCGCCTCTGTTCCCGGGCGCTCGGACTGTTCCGCGGCGAGCCCCTGGACGGCCTGCCCGGGCCGCTCGCCGAGCTGGAGCGGATGCGGCTCGGCGAGCGCAGGATCGGGCTCGCGCAGCGGAAGGCGGAGTGGCAGCTGGAGCTGGGCCGGTGCGCGGACGCCGTGGCCGAGCTGTCCGCCCTGTCCGCCGAGCATCCGTGGAACGAGCCGGTGGCGGCGACGCTCATGCGCGCGCTGTACCGGACCGGCCGCCAGGCCGAGGCACTGGCGGCGTTCGACCGCACCCGCCGCCGTCTCGCCGACGATCTGGGGGTGGCGCCGAGCATGCTGCTGCGGCGGACCCGCCGGATGATCCTGTGCGGGGACGAGACCGGCCTGGGCCGGCCGGCGGACCCGGACATGTCGACGCCGTTCGCGTGACACCGCGGGGTGCCGCGCCCCGGAGACGCCCCGGAGACGGCCGCCCCGGAGACGACCCGGCGGCCTGGAGACGCCCCGGAGACGGCCGTCCCGGAGACGGCCCGGCTGCCTGGAGACGGCCCGGGCGGCGGCCCGGCGATTCCATCCGTATTTCATCGCTCCCTCCTACTGTCGGCCGCCGACGACCTGGGAGGTCCGAGTGAGAGAGTCACGATCCTGGTGGGGGAGATTCCTCCTGCCCCTGATAGCCGGCACGCTGCTGCTGGCCGCGACCGCGCCGCCCGCCGCGGCGGACGCCGCCGCTGCCGTGTCGTCCGAGCGCGGCGGCCCGATCACGCGGAGCGAGGTGATCCAGCGCGCCCAGTACTGGGTCGACCAGCGGCCGCCGTACAGCCAGGGGGCCCACGCTCCCGGCCCCGGAGGCGACTTCGACTACCGCACCGACTGCTCCGGGTTCGTCGCCATGGCCTGGCACCTCGACGCGAATCCGAACACGCAGGGCCTGCCGAACTTCTCGCACGAGATCGCACGGAGCGAGCTGCGGGCCGGAGACATCCTCAACTCGTTCTACCACCACGTGATCGTCTTCCACGAGTGGGTGGACGACCGGGGCGGCTTCTCGTACTACAGCTTCGGCGGCGGTGCCAGCGGCGTCGAACCGCCGGGGCACTTCTACGGGAACATCGGCAGCGCCTCGATCGACGGCCACCCGAACGGCGACTACCAGGCCCTCCGGTACGACCGCATCGTCGACGATTCCGAGGTGCGCAGGCCGCACCCGAACGCCTCGGGGCGGGTCGTGTCCGCGCGGTCCGCGGACGGACGCCTGGAGACCTTCGCGGCCGGCGCCGACGGCGTGTACCACTCCTGGCAGACCGGGGTGAACGGCGGCTGGTCGCCGTGGCAGTTCAAGGGCGGCCCGCGCAACGCCCAGTTGGCGCTGGCGGCCAACGCGGACGGCAGGCTGGAGCTGTTCGCGCTGTCGGACGGCACCTTCGACCACATGTGGCAGACGGGGCCCAGCGCGGGGTGGTCCGGCTGGGCGAACTTCGGGACCGGCGGGTACCGGCTGGCCGCGGGGAACAACGCCGACGGCCGCATCGAGGTGTTCGCGTCCAACGCCGACGGCGTGTTCCACCGCTGGCAGACCGCGCCCGGCGGCGGGTGGTCGGCCTGGGAGGGTGTCGGGGGCGGCCCGGCCCTCTCCCGGCTCGCCATGGAGGCCGCGCCCGACGGGCGCCTCGAGGTGTTCGCCCTGTCGGACTCGACGTTCGGCCACCTGTACCAGACCTCCGTCAACGGCGGCTGGTCCGGCTGGGAGAACTTCGGCGGGGGCGGGCACGACGTCGCCGTCAGCCACAACCAGGACGGCCGGCTCGAAGTGTTCGCGTCCAACGCCGACGGCGTCTTCCACAAGTGGCAGACCGGTCCGGCCTCGTGGTCGCAGTGGACGGGCACCGGAGGGATCCGGGACGCCGAGCTGACCACCGCGCGGACGGCCGACGGCCGCGTCGAGGTGTTCGCGATCAACGCCACCACGGCGAGCCACTCCTGGCAGACGGGTCCGAACGCGCCGTACTCGGCCTGGGAGACCTTCGGCGGCGGGGGCACCGAGATCGGCGCCGGCACCAACGCCGACGGCCGTATCGAGGTGTTCGGCACCAGCCACGCAGGCGTCTATCACCGCTGGCAGACCGGCTTCGCCGACTGGTCGGAATGGGCCTGGCTGAACGGCCCCGGTCCCGCGATGCCCTGACCCGCCCCGCGAGCCCGTCCGGCGGGTCGGCGCCGCACGGGTCCTCGGGGCACCGTCCGGGACGGCACCGCCGTCCCGGACGGACCGCACCGCCGTCCCGCTCACCGCAGCGGCGGCGGGCGGGACGGCGGCTGGCGGGGCGACGGCTGGCGTCAGGGCCGCACGGTCAGGACGCGAAGGCCCTCTCCAGCCTCGGGACCAGGTCCAGCAGGTCCTGCGCCCAGCAGCCGGCGCTGTGGCTGCCGTCGCACGCGGAGCCCCAGCCGGAGCCGTCGCCGTAGTTGACGTAGTAATAGGGCATGCCGAGCGCGTCCAGGCGTGCCTTGACGTTCTTGGACGCGCCCGAGACCCAGAACTCCATGTTCAGGGGAGAGCCGCCGCCGTCACCCGTGTAGATGGAGATCCCGATGCCCTTGAGCTTCTCCATGTGCTGGGACGGGTCGACCTGGTTCCACCGCCAGTCGACGTTGAACACCGGGTAGGGCGAGCCGAACAGGGCGTCGCTGTCCACGCCGGGCTTGTACGGGGAGTTGTTCGGGTCGCAGGTGCCGGACGACGAGGCGCACATCGCGCCCATCGCGTCGGTGACGGAGGCGACGACGGCCATGCGCAGGTCCATGGAGTTGGCCGAGAGGTCGATGTCGCCGGACAGGGACGCGGTCTGGCTGAACAGGTCGGGGCGGGCCTGGGCGTAGTGGAAGGCCCCGAAGCCGCCCATGGAGATGCCGGCGATCGCCCGGGACTTCTTGGCGGCGATGGTCCGCAGGTTCGCGTCGATGAACGGGATCACCTGGTTCAGGTGGAAGTTCTCCCAGTTCTGGGCGCCGAGCACGGTGTTCTGGTTGAGCCAGTTGGCGTACCAGCTGCGCGCGCCGCCGTCCGGGACGACGGTGATCATCTGGTCCGACATCGACAGCCCCGGGTAGGTCTGGTTGACAGGGTCGTCGGGGGAGCCGTGGAGGAAGTACAGGACCGGATAGCGCCTGTCCGGGTCGTCGTAGTACCCGCGCGGGAGAATGATCTTGATGTGCTGCTCGCCCGACACCTGGGGCGTGGTGACCGTCAGGTAGAAGTCGTGGGCGGTCCCCACGGCCGTGCCGACCTGGGTCAGGCCGAAGCCGTCCGGAAGGCGCGGCGGGGTGGTGCCGTCGTCGGCCCGGGCCGAGCCGACCGGCGCGACGACGACGGCCGCGGCGGCGACCAGCCACGCCACCACCGTTCTCCACCAGAGCGATGTCCTTGTCACGGTGTGGTTCCCTTCGTGAGTCTCGTGAGTGATGTCGTACGGGTGCGGCCGGATGCCCGGCCCGTGCTCAGTCCAGGACCACGACCCGCAACTCCGGCGAGGCCGCGATCTGTTCCTCGGTGAACCGCTCGGTCACCCACCCGCCGGCCGAGAACAACTTCGTCTGGTCGGCGTAGTGGGGCGAGTTCGGGTCCGCCGACTGGGAGTAGGCCAGGACGGAGTAGGTCTCCGGGGGCCCTTCGGCGGTGAACCGCACCTGCTGGACGAAGCTGGACCCGAAGACGATGTCGAGCTTTCCGTCGACCTGGCCCGGTTCGATCACGTTCAGCACGCCCAGGGCGCCGAACGAGCCGTGGACCGGGATCTGTTCGCCGCCTCGGGTGATCCGCTGCACGTCCGAGAGTGCCGCGTTCAGCGGTACGCCGGCCTTGCGCAGCGCGAGGACGGCCCGCGCGAGGGAGTCGCGGACGGCGGAGCTGCCGCCGTCGAGCGAATTGGGCGTGTGGACCGGGTTCTTGGGGTCGAAGGGGACCCGCCACGGCAGCTTGTCGACCCGCTGGGACCCCTGGAGGAAGTGCCAGTAGTGCGCGAACAGCCAGGACCCCCGGCTGTCCGCCGTGAAGTCGTGGCTCTTCCAGCCGGCCAGGACCGGGCACGCCTCCCGGATGTCGACGAGGTTGCCGTCCACCAGGACGAGCCCGAAGGCGACGCCCTGGCACGCCGCCACCGTCGTGGTGAGGGTGAGGTCGGCCGCCCTGCTGTTGTCGGCGAAGAGCAGCTTCCCCATGCTCTCCGGCGTGAAGCCCCGGCCGGGCAGGCCGTCGGTCCCGTCGATCCGCTTCTGCGCGGTCAGGATCAGCTCCTGGGTGCGCAGCGACCGGGGCGCCGCCATGTCACCCATCACCCGGGGGAAGGACAGCGGCTGCTCCGGATGGGCCAGCCAGGGGCTGTCGTTGGCGTTGCCGACGAAGTCGGAGCGGATCAGCCGAGGCTGCTTCGCCGGGTCGAGAAGGCCCGGCGCCGCCGCGTTGGGGTCGTCCGGCCAGTCGCAGGCGCTGCGCTTGCCGTCGAGGATGGAGACCGGCGGCACGTTCGACAGGGCGAGTGTCTGGTGGAAGAGCAGCTTGCCGGTCTCGGTGAGGCAGGACTGCGCGTGCGCGTCGGTGATGTTCGGGACGGCCTGGATGTCCGCGTAGAGCGCGTTCCCCTT
This sequence comes from Streptomyces sp. NPDC058052, assembly GCF_042885515.1. Taxonomy (NCBI): domain Bacteria; kingdom Bacillati; phylum Actinomycetota; class Actinomycetes; order Kitasatosporales; family Streptomycetaceae; genus Streptomyces; species Streptomyces sp. NPDC058052. The sequence goes on from NZ_JBHVRX010000013.1 coordinate 169,536, forward strand.
GCGGTCGGTGGCGACCGTGTTGAAGAAGGGGACGCCCTGGGTGGTCTCCAGGACCTTCACCACGTCGTGGACGTCCTTCGCCCGGTCGAGGCCGAACCAGGTGTTCAGGGCGCGCAGGTTGCCCATGTTCACGTCGCGCACCGCGTGCGCGCTGACCACCCACGGCAGCGAGATGCCGAGGATCGACGTGGTGACCGGGCCGTAGCGGGTGGACCACAGCGTCCGGCCGACCGTGCCGATCGTGCCGTCCGGGTTGCGGACGTCGACGGAGACCCGCTGCGAGGTCATCCGCTCCCAGGCGCCGTCGACCAGGTACATGGTCGGGTTCAGAGGGTCCACCTGCACGTCGAAGAGCCCGAACGGCGCGACCGTGGCGACGGTGTGGCTCCAGGCGACGTCCTCGTTGTGCCCGATGTTCACCGCGGGAAGACCGAGCAGGCTCGCCCCGGAGACATCGACCTGCCCCGGGATCGTCAGATGGCTCTGCCACATCCGGTTCTTGCCGTGCCACGGGAAGTGCGGGTTGGCGAGGAGCATGCCGGTGCCGCCGGAGACGCCCTGCGCGCCGACCGCGAGCGCGTTGCTGCCCATGCTCTGCCGCCGGCTGGCCGCCAGCGCCTCGCCGATCTTGTGGGCGGTCCTCTTCGCGGTCGCCGCGCGCGCCTCGGGTGACGGCGACGGCGCCTTGGCGGCCGAGGCCCCCGGGGGCGCGGCGGTGACCTGGCCGTCGAGCAGCACGTCGGCGCTGCCCATGATGATCTCGGCGTGCGCGTGCCGGTAGACGTCCAGCTCGGTGATCGGGCGCACCCAGGCCGCGCCGCGGCAGGCGGGATCGGAGAGGTTGGCCACGCCGGTCTCCGCCAGGTACCTGTTGTACCCCTGGACATAGCCGCGGATGGCCTGCTTGACCTCCGGCTCCGGCCCGTCGGGCGCGGGCTGCGCCAGCAGCCGCTCGACCACGCCGTCGTCCTTGATCCGCTGGAAGTACAGATCGCTGTGGAGGTTGGTGGTGGTGTTCTGGTTCTGCCCGGGACTCGCCCTGCCGTCGGGCCCCAGGTGGCGGGACCTCTCGGCGTTGACCATCAGATACGTGTCGGCGAGCGTGCAGATGTTGTCCTTCGCCGCCGCGTATCCGTAGCCCGTTCCCAGCCCCTCCCAGTCGGAGGCGATGATGTGCGGGATGCCGTACTCGGTGTAGCGGATCGTCGGCTTCTCCGGGCCCGTCTCCGCCGCGCCGGCCGGTGACCCGCCCACCGCCGTCGTGCCGATCACCGCCACCGCGGCCATGACCGCCACCGGCAGCCTCGCTCTGCGCCTTCTCCACGCCATCGATGCCCCTCCCTGGGGTTTCGCGCCTGCGTCCGGACGCGGTCACGCTAGGGAGGGGCGATGAAATCCCGATGATGCGGGCGGAAGGGGGTCAGCGGGCGGCGGTGAGCGGACAGTCGGGCAGGGCCGGGCGGTCCTTCGTACGGACGGCGGGGAGCCAGGCGCCGGGCGGTACGGAGCCGCGGGGGAGACGGACGCGGAACCAGCGCGTGGACCGCAGGTCCTCCTCGTCGACGATGGGCTGGGCGTCGGGCACCTGGCAGTCGGCGGTGAGCACGTCGCCGTGCCAGACCCGGGTCCGTACGACGTTCTCGGCGGTGTACGGCCGGTGGGGATCGATCGCCAGGCCCAGGCTGCACTGCGGGTCCCGGTCGGCCCGCTCCTGACAGCCCCGCTCGGCGTTGAAGACCCGGATCGCGTCGGACGGCGCGGCGAGGCCGTGCCCCACGGTGTCGGAGCACAGGGCCGCGCCGCCTCCGCAGAGCGCGGCGGCCAGGACGGCCGCGCGGGCCCTGCCGCGGACCCGGCGGCCCGGCGGCGCGGGGACGCCGGGCCGGGCGGCGATCCGGGCCAGCAGGCTCTCGGCCGTGTGCGGGGCGCGGGCCGCGTGGCTGGGGGAGAGGCAGTCGGCGACGAGCTCGCGCCAGAACGGCGGGACGGCGGCGTCCAGGCGCAGCGGGGCGCGGCCCGCCCCGTACTCCTGGACGGCGGCGCCCCGGGCGAGGGGCGTGGCTCCGGGGAACGGCGGGACGCCGGAGGCGAAGATCTCGTGGACGACCACGCCGAGCGCCCAGATGTCGGCGCTCGTCCGGACCTGCACCCCGTACTCCCCCAGGGGAGCCCGCCAGCGCTCCGGCGGGAGGTAGTCGAGCGTGCCCAGCGGAGGCGCGTAGCCGTGGGTGCCGGTCAGTTCGGTGGCGAGACCGAAGTCCGACAGCTTCACGGAGCCGTCCTCGCCCAGCAGGACGTTCTCCGGCTTGAGGTCGGCGTGGACCCAGCCCGAGCGGTGGAGGTGGACGAGCCCCTCGCAGATGCCCTCGGCGATGCGCCCGCGGTGGTGCTCGGGAACGCCCGCGTCGAGGAGCTCGCGCAGACTGCCCGCCGCCCGCTCCATGACCAGCACGATCGCGCCGTCCACCGAGGGGTGCTCCGGTGCGGCGAGCACGAAGGAGTCCAGGAGGCCGATCAGCCGGGGGTGTCCGGCTCTGCGGCCCAGCTCGACCTCGCGGTGCGCCGACTCCACGATCCTGCGCACCTGGAGGGGCGCGAGCCCCGCGGTCGGCATGATCTTGAGAGCGACCCCGCCGGGCTCCGGTGCCCCGGCCCCGGAGCCGGGACGGGGACGTCCGGAGGCGCGGCGGTGCGGGCCGGCCCGGCGGGCCGCGTAGACCGTGGACCAGCCCCCGGTCCCGATCGGCTCGGTGACCTCCCACGCTCCCACCCGGTAGCCGGGCGGGAGCGGCTCCAATCCTTCGTCCCGCCCCGCGGTGCCGTCCGGTGCGAACAGCGGTGTCATCGCGCGTCGTTCCGCTCGCGCCGGCCCGCCCCGGCCACGGGCGCCAGCAACGCGAGGTGCTCCTCCCGTACGAGCCCGAAGCGGAGCGCCAGCCCGACGATCTCCTCCCGCTTGCCGTTGCGGCGGTCCCCCTTGCCCGGATCGTGGCCGCCGAGGCGGAGCTTCTCCTCGGCGAGGTAGTCGATGTGCGAGCTGACCGCCCGCGCGGTGAGCGCGGCGCAGCCGGGGTGGCCCCGGAGCCGGTCGACGATCTGGGGCGTGGTGGGGACGGCGACGCGGGACTGGTCGCGCAGGCGCGGCTCGCAGAGCGCGACGAGGACGAGGAAGTACGTGGCGGTCTCGTCCAGGGAGTACGCGGTGACCGTGCGGCTGCCCCAGGGGCCGCCCGTGGCCCCGGGGTCGAGGTACAGGTGGTCCGGCGCGAACACCTGGAAGGTGACGGGGGTTTCACCGCGGGTGGGCAGGACGACCCGGGCGAACTCGAAGGGGACGGGCGCCCCGATCCGGCGCGGCGGGACCCTCAGGTACTCGCCGGCTCCCTCCGGGTTCTCGACGAGGTAGCTGTGGCTGCCGCTGTGGTTCGTCAGCTGCCAGTGGTCGTCGGTCACCCGGATCTCCCCGGCGAGCCGGGAGATCGCCGCGTCGGCGAGACGGAGCTCGACGGGGGTGCTGGGGGACCCGCGGCCGAAGCGGGCGACCTCGCCCGGACCGAGCCGTAACGTCACCGCGTCGGCTTCCCGTTCGCCGCCGCCGGCGCCTCCGCCGCCCTGCGGTAGATGTACGACCACACCGCTCATCGTTCCCCCATTCCGCACCCCCGGTTGTCGGACGAGCGGAACGATACCCACCGATCGGGCGGGTGCACCGGCATGCTTCGGCCACCCGGCGGGGACCGCGGACACGGGGTGTCCCGGGCGGGTGCGGGACCCTCCCGGGGCTGTTTCCGGCGGCCGGCGTACGGGCGGCGCCCGCTGTGACGCGGGCCACTGCCGGCCTCCGGCGAGGGCGGCTTTTTAGAATGATATTCCAGTCTTATGGTCGGTGGACGCCTGCGTTCCGGCAGCTCGGAGGACGGCACGACGGTCGACGCGCGTGCCGGGGCACCCCGGGCACGGCCGCTCGCCCGGCGTTCCCGCCCCCGGGCGCAAGGTGGGATAGGTCACTGCCCGGAGCGGCCGACGGGGCCGGCCCCACCGGCTTCCCGTCCTGGTCAAGCGCTCGTCCCCGTCCGCCGGGTGGCGCGATCCGGACGTCGGCGGCCGTGGAGCCCGATGGCTCAGGGAGCGGGCGCGCCCGACACGACGGGGGCGACCGGACGCTCGCCGAACCCGCTCCACGGCTGCCAGCCACCGCTGGGCCGCGCCTGGACCCGGGTCCGCAGCCGGCCCTCGGCGCTGACGGCGAAGACGTGGATCCGACCGGTCGCGTCGACCGCGGCGGTGGGCGTGGCGGCGAGCCGCAGGCCCGGCTCGCCGAACTCCCGCCCGGGGTCCCAGGCCCCGCCCGGCGAGAGCTGCCACCGGTGGGCCAGCCGGGCGCCGCCGGGTGACAGGGAGAAGGCTTCGAGGCGGCCGTCGGCGTTGAGGGCGAACGAGGGGGCGCCGGCGCTCCAGCCGAACAGAGGCAGCCACCCGTCCCAGCCGCCGCTCGGCACGGCCTGCCTCCGGGTGAAGGTGCCCACCCCGGAAGGCCCGATGGCGGCGACGGTCAGCCGTCCGCCGCCGTCCCGGACCGCCCGCGGAGCCGCCCCGGCCGCGGTGCCGAACGGATGCCACGCGGGTGTCCACGCTCCGCCGGGACTCTCCTGCCACCGATGGCGGATGCCCGCGCCGCCGGGACTCAGCGCGAACACCTCCAGACGGCCGTCGGCGTTGGCCGCGACCACCGGCGGCGCCCCCGCCGCGCTCCCGAAGCCCGGCTCCCACGCGTCCCAGGCCGCCGAGCCGGCCGTCCCCTGCCGTCGCCGTGCGAAGGAGACACCGCCAGGGGCGAGGGCGAAGACCTCCAGGCGGCCGGAGGCGTCGCGGGCGACGGCGGGGGCGGCACCGGCCGGCCCGCCGAACTCCTCCCAGCCGTCCCAGCCGCCGTCCGCCCGCTGAACCCGGTGGTGGAGGTTCGCGCCGCCCGGGGCCAGCGAGAACACCTCCAGCCGTCCGTCGGCGTTGCGGCCCAGCGTCGGCACCGCGCCCGCCGGACCGCCGAACCGTTCCCACTCCGACCAGGTGCCGGCGGCCGGGTCGACCTGCACGCGCCGGAGCATCGACCGGTCCGCGGCGTCGAGCGCGAAGACGGTCAGACGCCCGTCGACGTCGAGGCCGGCCACCGGATTGTCCGGGCTCTGCCAGGACGGAGGCGTGTCCCGCCAGTCCAGGGACGCCACGTACAGGCCCTGCCGGAACCAGCCCGCGGCGGTGACGTACCACGCGTCCCCGTCGGCGACCGCCTCGACGGCGTGCCCGGGCACATGGCCCGCGTAGCCCGCGAGGTCGAAACGGAACGGATCGCGCGAGGCCAGGACGTCGGTCCCCTCGTACCCGTTCCTCGGACCGATGAACAGGTAGTACCAGCCGTCCCGTTCGACGACGTACGGCGACTCGGTCACCGAGACGGTCGCGTCCGTGCTCGCGTCGGTGAAGGCCGTGCCCGGCGGGCCCCAGTGCACGAGGTCTGCGGAGCGCCGGTACGCCACGACGTGATGCCCGCCCGGGGCGGACAGCTCCGTGTAGTACATGACCCACTCACCGCCGACCCGCAGCACCATCGGATCACGGGCGGCGAGCCCCCGGAAGAGCGGGCCCGACGGCTCGCGGGTCCAGGTGAACAGGTCGGTGGAGGTGGCGAGGTTGATCGCCGCGCCGCTCTCCCCGCCCGCCGCGTAGAACATCCAGAACCGCCCGCCCGCCTCGACGACGTGCGGCGCCCACAGGTGCTCCTCGCCGTGGTAGGCGGGATCGACGGTGAGGGCGTCCGCATGGGTCGTCCACGGCCCGTGGAGGCCGGGCGCGGACGCGTGCGCGAAGGCGGTCTCCGCGCCGCTGTCCGGGGCCTCCCCGCGCGGCGCGCCGTCCCCGGCGATGCTGAACAGGTGCCAGCGGCCCAGCGCCCTGACCAGGGTGTGATCGTTGAGATAGCGCGGCCCCGCGACGGTGGACGGATCGTAGACGTGGGCGAAGGCGCCCGCGCCGATCCACCGCGCCGGCGGCACGTCACCGGCGGAGGCGAACGCGTCCGGGCCCGCCCCGAGGAGCGGGAGGATTCCCGCCCCGGTGGCGCCCCGCAGCACGTTCCGTCTGCTGATCGGTCGCATGAGTCTCTCCAGGAGGACCGCACGACCGGAGGCCGGACGGACGGGCGGCGGGCGGATGCTGACGGACGGCCGGGGCGGCCGGGGGACCGGACGGGGACGGCTCAGTCGAGGCCCGGGCCCGCGCTGCCGTTGAGCCACCCCCATGCGGACCAGGTGGAGAATCCGGTCTGCCACCTGTGGAAGGTGCCGGTGGGGTTGGTGCCGAAGACCTCGATGCGTCCGTCGGCGTTGGTGGCGGCGGCGACGTCGGTGCCGCCGGTGCCGAAGGTCTCCCAGGCGCTGTACGGGGCGTTCACCGCCGTCTGCCAGGCGTGCGCGGCGGTGCTGCCGTTGATCGCGAACACCTCGACCCGGCCGTCCGGGGTGCGCTCACTGGTGAGCCGTGCGTCGGCCGGCCCGCCGGTGGGCTCCCACTCCGACCAACTCGACGCACTCGTCTGGTACTTGTGGAAGACCCCCACCGGACCCGAGGCGAAGACTTCGAGCCGTCCGTCGGCGTTGTGGTCCACGGTGAGGTCGCGGCCTCCGCCGCCGAAGGTGTCCCAGGACGACCAGCCGCCGTTGGGAGATGTCTGGTACTGGTGCTGGAAGATGTCTCCGTTGAGGGCGAAGACTTCCAGCCGTCCGTCCCGGGACTTCTCCATCTCCACGCGGCTGTCGGCGGGGCCGCCGCCGGTGGGTTCCCAGTCCGTCCAGCCGCCGTTGGGCGCGGTCTGGTACTTGTGGAAGAGGCCGACCGGCCCGGAGGCGAACACTTCGATCCGGCCGTCGGCGTTCACCCCTGCGGCCACGTCCTTGCCGCCCCCGCCGAATGCCTCCCATCCGGACCAGCTTCCGGACGGGGAGAGCTGGTAGCGGTGCTGGAAGGTGTTCCCGTCGATCGCGAACAGCTCCAGACGCCCGTCCGCGTTGGGCGCGATGGCCAGCTCCGCGCCGCCCGGACCGCCGAGGGGTTCCCAGTCCGACCAGGCACCGTTCGCCTCGACCTGCCAGGCGTGGTGCACCCCGCCGGCGGCCGCGGCGAACACCTCCAGACGGCCGTCCGCCGACCGGGCGGAGACGACACGGCCCGACTCGGCCGGATACACGAGCGGAGCGGGCCCGGGCTCGCCCGGACGCCCGAGACGGTCCACGGCCGCCCGCGCCTCGCCCAGGTGCCGCTCGTGGTGGCCCTGGTTGTAGGTGGACCAGGGCTGCCAGTTCGTCCCGCCGGAGGAGATCGCGTATGCCGCGTTCGCGTTGCACTGAGCGTCGTACGCGCAGGCGTCGTCGACCTCGGCGTGCCAGTAGTCGTTGATCTGCCACAGGCCACGGTCGGTCGAGGCGGGCGAGTTGTTCTGCGTGTTGGAGGCGGAAGGGTCGCAACTGGACTCCGCGAGGGCGACGGCCACGGCGGTCACCAGGGCGTCGCCGCGGAACCCGGCCTGATAGCCGACCTGGGCGCACAGGTCGCTCGAAGCGGCGTGCGCGGGCGACGCGCCGGCGAGCGCGCCACCGGCGAGGAACAGCGAGGTGAGGACCGACAGGGCGAGCCGGCGCGGGGCGCGGCCCCGGGACGGAGCGCCGCCGCTCGCCACGGACGGGAGAACGCTGGTCATCTGCTGCCTCCTGGGGATGTCGTGGCGCGTCAGTCGAGACCGGGACCGGCGGAGTCGCCGACCCAGCCCCATGCGGACCAGGTGGAGAATCCGGTCTGCCACCTGTGGAAGGTGCCGGTGGGGTTGGTGCCGAAGACTTCGATGCGTCCGTCGGCGTTGGTGGCGGCGGCGACGTCGGTGCCGCCGGTGCCGAAGGTCTCCCACGCGCTGTACGGGGCGTTCACCGCCGTCTGCCAGCTGTGGGCCGCCGTCCCGCCGTTGATCGCGAAGACCTCGACGCGCCCGTCCGCCGTCCGCTCACTCGCGAGCTGCGCGTCCGGCGGGCCCCCGGTGGGCTCCCACTCCGACCAGCTCGCCGGACCGGTCTGGTACTTGTGGAAGACGCCCACGGGCCCGGACGCGAAGACTTCGATGCGTCCGTCGGCGTTGTGGTCCACGGTGAGGTCGCGGCCTCCGCCGCCGAAGGTGTCCCAGGACGACCAGCCGCCGTTGGGAGATGTCTGGTACTGGTGCTGGAAGATGTCTCCGTTGAGGGCGAAGACTTCCAGCCGTCCGTCCGGAGACTTTTCCATCTCCACGCGGCTGTCGGCGGGGCCGCCGCCGGTGGGTTCCCAGTCCGACCAGCCGCCGTTGGGCGCGGTCTGGTACTTGTGGAAGAGGCCGACGGGTCCCGAGGCGAACACTTCGATCCGGCCGTCGGCGTTCACCCCTGCGGCCACGTCCTTGCCGCCGCCGCCGAATGCCTCCCATCCGGACCAGCTTCCGGACGGGGAGAGCTGGTAGCGGTGCTGGAAGGTGTTCCCGTCGATCGCGAACAGCTCCAGACGCCCGTCCGCGTTCGGGGCGAGCGCCAGCTCCCCGCCGGCCGGACCGCCGAGGAACTCCCATTCCGACCAGGCACCGTTCCGCTCCGTCTGCCAGGCGTGGTGCACCCCGCCGGCGGCCGCGGCGAACACCTCCAGACGGCCGTCCGCCGACCGCGCCGACACCACCCGGCCCGACTCCACCGGATACACCAGCGGCTCGGGACGCGGCCCGCTGCCCGGGACGCAGGGCAGGACCACGCCCCGCTCCGCGAGGTACACCTCGGGATCGACGCCGTACGACGTCGACGGATCGCCCCAGATCCGCAGGTGCAGATGGGGGCCGGACGAGTCGCCCTCGGACCCCATCAGCGCGATCCGCTGGCCCGCCACGACGTGCTCGCCCGCGCTGACGTCCCGCTGGTACATGTGCCCGTACTCGGAGATCGACCCGTCGGCATGCCGGATGCGGATCCACTGGCCGTAGCCGCTCTCGTAGCCGGAGATGGTGACCTCCCCGTCACCCACGGCGTAGATCGGCGTCCCGTAGTCGGCGGCGATGTCGACGCCGTTGTGGCCCGCGTGGTACGGCTGGCTCACGAAGCCCGCGGACGGACACGCCGCGGTGGGCCCGGCGGGCCGGGCGGACGCCGGGGCCGTGACCATGAGGGCCGGCAGCAGGGCAACGGCCACCGTGAGGGCCCAGTGCAGTGCGCGGCGGCAATATCCGGGTGACACGAGCCGCTCCTCCCCTTGAACGTCTCGGACGGGTACGACGGGTACGACGAGTGGGACGGGTACGACGAGTGGGACGGGTACGACGAGTGGGACAGGTGGGGCGGGACGTGGGGGGGCGGGGGGGGCCGCCCCCCCGGGGGGCCGGCCGGGGGGGGCGGCGGCGGGTGGGGGGGGGGTGGGGCGGGGGCATGTAGTGGTGGGGTTGGGTGGGGGGGGGGCGGGGGGGGGGGGGGGGGGGGGGGCCCCGCCCCCCCCCCACGCCGGGGCTCACGCCTTGCGGAGCCGGCCGATGATGCCGTCGATGTCGCGCTGCATCATGTCGTGGCGGATGAAGTGGCCGCCGGGCAGCTCGTGCCACTCGTGCGGGATGCCCGCGTTCCCGAGGAGGGAGCGGAACTCCCGCTGACCCCAGAGGACATGGGACTCGTTGGCGGTGTCGAACCAGTTGACCGGATCCGGGCTGGTGCCGGCGACCAGGAAGACGCGCTTGTGGCGGTAGCTCTCGATCCGCTGGACCGGGTTGTCGGCGTTCACGCGCGCCTCGTCCCAGAACGGCGCGCCGTAGACCGTGCCGCCGCCCAGTTCGAGCGCCGCGGAGGTGGCGTTGGCCCAGTGGACCACCATGCCGTTGTCGCGGCGGAGGCTGGCCGGGCCCGAGTGGGCGCTCACGGACGCGAAGTGGCCGTAGTACTTGGCCGCGTACTTCAGCGCGCCGAAGCCGCCCATGGAGAAGCCCGACACGGCACGGCCGTCGTACTCGGCGTAGGTGCGGAAGTTCGCGTCGATCCACGGGATCAGCTGCGCGATGTGGAAGTGCTCCCAGTTGCGCGGGCCGACGTTGGAGCTGACCGGGTTGGAGTACCAGCCCGTCCGCCCGCCGTCGGGCATGACGACGATGATCGGCTTGCCCGCGGTCCACGCGCGGACGCCCTCGCGGTCGAAGGTGATGAAGTCCTGCTCGCCGCCGTGCAGGAGGTACAGGACCGGGTACCGGCGTCCGCTCCAGTGGTAGTCGTCGGGCAGCAGCACGTTCACCGCGGGGTTCCAGCCGATCGCGCTGGTGGCGAACCGGTAGTACCACATGCGGTGATCGGCCTCGCCGCGCTCCACGATGCGCAGCCCGAAACCGTCACCGACGGCGGCGGCCGGCGCGGCCGCGGCCATGACACCCGCGCCCCCCAGGGCCAACGCGGCCGACAGGCCGCCGGCGGACTTGAGGATGTTCCTGCGGGAGGGGTGCTGCGCGCTCAACGGGACCTCCTGGTCGGGAGCATGAGGAAGGATCGGAGACCGGCGGAGCGTACCCCGTCCCGCACCGCTCCGGACGTGCGGCCCCCATCGGGCCATTGGTCGAACCGTCCGGAACGTAGCAACGGGACGGGACGCGGGGACCCCGGAACCTTCCGGACTGACAGGTGGGGAGCCGGTGAGCTAGGTCCGGTCCGGAACGCGGCGTCGTCTGCCCGGAGGGCACGCCGCGCGCCGGGCGGGACGCTCCGGACAGGTCCCAGGGGGCCGGAGGACGTCGCAGGCACCGGAAGCGGCGCGCGCTCGACACCCTCGAAGGGGCGGCCGCCTCGGGCCGCCCCTGGTCCGAGGCGGCCCGGGCGGTGCCGGCCCGGGCGGTGCCGGCCCGCGCGGGACGCGGCCAGAGCGCACCCTGACCAGCACGTCATCACGTGATCTAGCGGATTCACGTGATGTGCCCCGCGCGGTTCGCCGACAGGCTGGCGTCACAGCACAACCCGCCGAAGGACACATCCATGTTGACGCATCCGCCAGGATCAGGGTCCGGCTCCCTGACCCGCACCCATTACTCTGCCGACACCGTTCCCGCAGGGAGACGCCGCGGCTACTGGCGCGAGGCACTGGCCCGGACGTTCGGAGCCGTGGACGTGGCCGTGCCCGACGATGTGCGGTCCGGCACGATCCGTACCGTGGTGCTGGGGCGCGTGCAGGCGGTCACGGTGGAGAGCGAGCCGCAGTTCGCACGCCGGACCCAGCGCCTCATCGCATGCGCCGACAACGAGGACTTCGTGGTCGTGAAGCTGCTCTGCCGGGGTGGCGCCCGCGTCGAACAGGACGCCCGGGACAACGCGGTACGGCCGGGACAGCTCTTCGTCTACGACATGGCGCGCCCGATCCGGCTCGCCCTCCCCGAACCGTTCCAGACGAAGTCCCTCGTCCTGCCGCGTGCCGTCCTCGGCCTCGACGAGTCGGACATATCCCGGATCACCGCCTCTCCGATCGGGTCCGAATCGGCGATCGGGGGGATGCTCTCGCCGTTCCTGTCACAGCTGGTGGACACCGCCGAAGCGTGTCCGGAGCCCGTCGGTGAACTCATCGCCCGGAACGTGGTCGACCTGCTCACCGTCCTCGCCGATGAACGACGGGGCGCGGACACCACGGATTCACCGAGCGGAGCGCGCGTGCTGCTCACACGGATCCGCGCTTTCATCGACGCCAACCTGACCGACCCCGGCCTCACTCCGGAGGCCGTGGCCCGCGCCCACCACGTCTCCGTGCGCTATCTGCACAAGCTCTTCGAGAGCGAGGGCGTCACGGTCAGCCGCTGGATCCAGCGGCGGCGTCTCGAAGAGTGCCGGCGAACGCTGGCCCGCAGGGACGCCGCCGACACCACCGTCGCCGGTGTCGCCCACCGCTGGGGGTTCACCAGCGCCTCTCACTTCAGCCGTGTCTTTCGTGCGGCGTACGGGCAGTCCCCGGTCGACTGGAGGAACGCGGCGGCGGCCGGGCGGAGCGTGCGACCCCGCCCGACGGGGCCGCACGGGAGAGCGTGCGACCAGGCCGTGTGACCAGACACTCACCCCCCAGATGTGCGTTGAGCTGCAGTTCTTGCCATAGTGACCCTCCGGGAAACGTTCCGGCGCCGGTGACGGTGGTGGCCGGCGGCGCTCCGTGCGTGTCGGGGGAGGGGCAAGGTGGCGGGGTCGGGCGGGCCGCTGTCCCGTCGTGGGCTGCGCGGCCGGGAGGCCGAACTCACGGAGCTGCGTGACCTCGTCGCCTCCGTCGCCCAGAGCGGCAGCGGTGCCCTCGCCCTCCTGCGCGGCGAGGCCGGCATCGGGAAGAGCACGCTGCTCACGGAGGCCGTCGACCTGGCCGAGGGCACCGGGTACTCCACCGGCATCGGCAGAGCCGACGAGCTGCATCACCTCGTGCCGCTGTCGTCACTGGCGGGCTGCCTCCTCGGTGGTGCGAGGCCCTTGCTGCCCGGCGACGCCTTCGCCGACCTCGCCCGCCGTCACGACCAGCGGATCCGGCTCGCGGAGCGGCTCGCCGGGATGATCGAGGCCAGGGCGGCGGAGACGCCCGTCCTCATCGCGCTGGACGACGTGCAGTGGGCGGATCCACTGAGCCGGTTCGCACTGCATCAGTTGCCCGGCCGGCTGCGGAGTTCCCCGGTCCTATGGCTGCTGACCGGACGCACGGGACCCACAGCCGCTGGTGAGGACATACTGGCCGCCGCGCGGAGCCGACTGCCGGTGGCACGGCTCCCTCTCGGTCCCCTGTCCGCCACCGCCATCGACCGGCTCGCCGACGACACCCTCGGCAGGACGGCCGACGAGCGGACCCGGAGCCTGCTCGAGGGCACCGGCGGAAACCCCTTCCTCGCGGTGGAGTTGCTGCGAGGGCTGCGGACCGAGGAACACGCAGGAGAGCCCCCGGGCCAGGCCGGAGAACGGGCTTCCGGCCGGAGGCCGGACGCGGCGGAACCCGGCTCAGGCGGGAAGAGGACCGCGGGCTCGACCGGGGGGACGTCCCCGTCCGTGCCGCCCGGACTCGTGTCCGGCGTGCGTGGCCGGATCGGCTCTCTCAGTCCTGACACCCTGAACTTCCTGCGGATGGGGGCGGTCCTCGGCCGCCGCTTCGCCTTCGTCGACGCGGCGGCGCTCTGCGAGCGGCCGCCCGCCGCGCTGATCACGGCCCTCGACGAGGCGGTTCGTACGGGGCTGCTCGACGACGACGGCGAACTCCTCGTCTTCCGCCACGACCTGGTGCGCCAGGCGGTCTACGCCGACATCCCCACGTCGGCGCGCAACGCACTGCACCGGGCGGCCGCGCACCGCCTCGTCGCGTCCGGGCACCGCCCGATCGACGCGGCGTCGCACGTACTGCGCGGTGCCGAGCCCGGTGACGAGGAGGCCGTCGCGTTGCTCCGGCAGGCGGCGGACGACGTCCTGCCGGTGACTCCGGGGCTCGCGGCCGACCTCATGACGCGCGCCCTGGAACTGGTCCGGCCCTCGGAGGCGGCGCGGTTCGAGGTGGGCGAGCAGGCCATCGTGTGTCTCACCCGGGCAGGGCGGGACAGGGAAGCACTGACGACCTGTGACGGGCTCCTCGCCGCGCAACCGCCGCTCGCCGTGTTCGGGCGGCTCCAGTCAGCGCTCGGCGGAGCGCTGTGGAGCCTGGACCTGGCCGATGAGCTGTGCCGTCGGGCGGAGGCGGCCCTGGCCGTGGGAGGCGTCACGCCCGACGTGGGCGCCCGGCTCTCCGCGCTGCGCGCGCTCGCCCTGTCCCGGGGCCGGGACCTGGACGTCGCACGGGTCGCGGGCGAGGAGGCGCTGGCCGCGGCGGTCGCGACCGGGGACCGCACGGCGCACGTCCAGGCGCTGTCCGCGCTGGGCGAGATCGCCCTCAACGCGGGAGACGGCGTCCTCGCGTTGGCGCGCTTCACCGCGCTGAGTGCCGTGGACGGTTCCTTCCGGCCCGAGGAGATCGTCGCCCATCAGCACATGGACCGGTTCGACAGCGCCGACGAGCTGCTGCGGCGGGCGACGGCGGAGGCCGGGTCCCATCGGCAGGCCATGTTCCTGTGGGCGCAGGGACAGCAGCATCTCGGGTGGGGCCGGCTCGACGACGCCGAGGCGCACTTCGCGACGATGGAGGACCTGGAGGACGCCGTAAGGATTCCGGTGCAGCAGGTGAACTCCCGGGTGATCCGCGCCTGGATCGCGCTGCTGCGGGGCGACCGCGCCGGGGCCGGGCAGCAGCTGGTGGCGGCGCGTGAGCGTCTGGCGGTCAAGCCGAACCCGGGCAACCGGGCCGCGGTGTGCTTTCTCGAGGCCCTCGTCGCCGGCCACGACGGAGACACCCGGTCGGCGGTGGACGCGCTGCGGCGGCTGCAGGAGATCGGGCCGCTCATGCGCTGGCGGTTGTTGCGCACCTGGGTCGGCACGGCGATCCGGATCGCTCTGCGGGGCGGGGACGGCGCGCTGGCCGGGCATCTGGCCGCGCAGGCCGCGGCGCACGCCGAGCGCAATCCGGAGGTGCCGACGGCGACGGGGATCGCCGCCCTCGCCGCCGGACTCGTCGCGGGCGACGTCGGTCTCCTCGAACGGTCGGTGTCCCTGCTCGCCACCGGACCCCGCCCGCTGGTCCTGGCCTCGGCCCGGACCGACCTGGGGCGGGCGCTGCTGACGGCGGGTCGGACGGCGGAGGCGGTGACCGTGCTCTCGGCGGCCCGGGACGCCTTCGCCACGTCGGGTGCGAGCGCGGCCGCGGCCGATGTACGGCGACTGCTCGACGGTGTCGACAGTGGTTCGAGCACCGGTGCGGGGGCGCGGGCGGAGGTTGGTGCCGGGCGGGCCGGCACCGTACGTGACCGGCCGGTCCAAGGCTGGGAGGCGCTCACCGCCTCGGAGCGCAAGGTGGCGCGGTTGATCGCGGCGGGTCACACCAACAGGTCGGCCGCCGAGACCCTCGTCGTCTCCCCCCACACCGTCAACACCCATCTGACGTCGGTCTTCCGGAAGCTCACCGTGAGGTCCCGGGTGCAGCTCACGCACGTGGTGCTCGCCCGGGACGATCCGGAAGCGGACCGTCCGCCGACTCGGTCACACCGAGCGGCGACGCCTTCGAGCGCGGTCCCCACGTCCGCACCGGCATCCGCATCCCCCTCCACACACGCGTCCGCAGGAAGAGCACCCTCGTGAAGGCACCAACAGGACCAACAGCACCAACAGCACCACTCGCACGACACCTCGCCGTACTCGCGGCGGTCGTCGCGCTGGTCATGGTCACCGTCGGCTGCGGCACGGGCGACCCGGCCGACCCCTCCCGTGCGGAACGGGTGACGTCCCTCACCGCGCTCGACTACTACACCGACAGCACCGAGCACGCCCACTGGGGCGAACTGCTGGCCGCCTGCGGCAAGCGGGCGGGGGTGACGATCGAGCACCGGAGCGTTCCCGCGCCGTCGCTCGTTCCCACGGTCCTCCGGCAGGCCGCGGCACGGACACTGCCCGACCTGCTGATGCTCGACAACCCCGACCTCCAGCAGATCGCGCGGTCCGGCGCGCTCGCCCCCCTCCGTCCGTACGGAGTCCGCACCGACGGCTTCGGACCGGGCATCCTGTCGGCCGGCACGTACCAGGGCGAGGTGTACGGCCTGGCCCCGACCGTCAACACCCTCGCCCTCTACTACAACAAGGACATGCTCGCCGAAGCCGGCGTGGCGGTCCCACGGACCTGGGACGAACTGCGGACGGCCGCCCGGGCCACGACCCGGCCCGGGCGCCACGGCCTGGCGGTCGACGCCGACGCCTCGTTCGAAAGCACCTTCCAGTTCCTTCCCTTCCTGTGGTCCAACGGCGGCGACGAACGACGCCTCGACACCCCGCAGGCCGCCCAGGCACTCCGCCTGTGGAGCGGTCTCGTGGAGGACGGAGCCATGTCCCGGTCCGTACTCACCTGGAATCAGGGCGACGTGCACGAGCAGTTCCTCGGCGGCAAGGCGGCCATGATGGTCAACGGTCCCTGGCGGATGACCGAACTGGAACAGGCGAAGGACCTGCGCTGGGGTGTCGCCCCGATCCCCGTGCCCCGGGCCGGCGCGGAGCTGGTCACCCCGCTGGGAGGCGAGGTCTGGACCGTTCCGCGCAACGGCTCCGAGGCCCGCACGCGGAAGGCGGCGCAGGTCCTCGAATGCCTCAACGACCCCACGAGCATGCAGACCCTGGCGACCTGGCACCACACGGTCCCGTCCCGGACCGACGTGGCCGCCCGGTACGCGCAGCAGGTCCCCTCGATGGCCGCCTTCGTCGAGAGCGTCCGTGGCGCGCGGGCTCGTACCCAGGAACTCGGTCCCGCCTGGCCGAAGGCGGCCACCGCGATCCACACCGCCGTCCAGGCCGCGGTGTCGGGACAGCAGACGCCCGAGGAGGCGCTCCGGCGTGCGCAGCGCACGGCGACGGGCTCCTGACCCCGAAGGCCGGGCCGGGGGCCGATCCGGTACGGCGGCGCGGGTCCGGCGGCGGGAGACGGCGGTCCGCGCCGCGTTCCTCGCACCGGCCGGCGTGTTCCTGCTGCTCTTCCTCGGCCCGCCGCTCGCGGACAATGTCACGACGAGTCTGCGCGACACCACGGCCGTGGCAGCCCTCGGCGACGAGGCGCCGTTCACCGGCCTGGACAACCACCTCCGCCTGTTCGCCTCGGAGGAGTTCCGGCGGGCGGCGGCCACCACGGCCCTGTACACGGCCGGATCGCTGGCCGCTCAGTTCACGGCCGGTCTGGCGCTCGCGCTGTTCTTCCACCGCCGCTTCCCGCTCGGCCGGTCCGTCCGTGCGCTGATGCTGCTGCCGTGGTTGATGCCGCTGGTCGCGACCGGAACGGTCTGGCGGTGGATGCTCGACGCCGACGACGGGGTCGTGAACGAGGTGCTGCGCGCGCTGCACCTCGTACCCGCCGGCGTCCCCTGGCTCACCGGCACCCACGAGGCGCTGTGGTCCGTGGTCCTCGTCAACACCTGGGTGGGCATCCCCTTCGACACCGCCCTCCTGTACGCCGGCCTGCAGGCGATCCCGCCCCAGGTCCACGAGGCGGCCCGCCTGGACGGAGCCGGACCCGTCCCGCTCTTCCGGTACATCACGTGGCCGCTGCTGCGGCCGACGGCCGGTGTCGTCCTCGTCCTGGGCGCCGTCTACACGCTCAGGGCGCCGGACGTCGTCCTCGTGCTCACCGGCGGCGGACCCGCCGGCGCGACGCGGACCCTGGCGGCCCTGGCGCACGAGCAGGCATACGCGCAGTTCGATGTCGGGCGCGCCGCCGCCACGGGAAACGTGCTCCTTCTGGTCTCGCTCGCCGCCGCCCTGCTCCATCTCCGCGCCGTCCGGCGCGCCCGGCACCTCTGAGGAGGGGGAAACACGTGTCTCTCGTCAGGTCATGGGTGCGGCCGGACGGCCCGGCCGGCTCGCTCGTCGCGATCGTCCTGCTCGCGTCGATGCTGTCCCCCGTCTACTGGATGGTGAACGCCTCCCTGCTGCCCGCCGACCGTCCGCCCCGGGGCGCGTGGTTCCCGGCGGACCCCGATCCGAGCGGATACCTCACGGCCTTCCACGACCAGGGCGGCGCACTCGTCACCAGCCTGGTCGTGTCGCTCGGCACGGCGGCCCTCAGCCTCGCGCTCGCCGCTCCCGCGGCCCACGCGCTGACGCTGTCCCCGCTGCCCGGTGCCGGGCCGTTCCTCTTCGGCGTGCTGCTCGTCCAGGCGGTGCCCGGCATCAGCGTGGCGAATGCGCTGCACGGCCTCTACGCCGACACCGGCCTCCTCGACTCGCGTCTCGGCCTGGTGCTCGCCGACTCGACGGCCGGAGTCCCCCTGGCGATCCTGGTGCTGCGGACCGCCATGGCGGCGATCCCCCGCGAGATCGTGGAGGCGGCCCGTCTCGACGGCGCCGGCGCGTGGTGCGTGTTCCGCTCCGTGGTGCTGCCGCTGAGCGGGAACGCACTGGTCACGGCGGGTCTGTTCGCCTTTCTCTTCGCCTGGGGCGACACCTTGTTCGCCCTCACCCTGACCACCACCGACGCCGTCCGGCCGGTCACGCTCGGCCTCTACGACTACCTCGGCGCGCACACCACCCGGTGGAACGCGACCATGGCCACCGCCGTCCTGGCGTCGCTCCCGGCGGCGGTGCTCGTCGTCGTGGCACAGCGCCACGTCACCGCGGGACCCGCCGCCGGAGCGGTGCACTGAGGACGGCGGCCGGTCCGGTCAGAGCGTCCGGCGCACACCCGCCTGGCGCTCCAGATTGCGCAGCTGGACGGACAGGTCGCCCTCCACCGCCAGGTGGGCGGGGCCGCTGCGGCCGATGGGCAGGACCTCCTCGCTGCGCATGTCCTCCAGCATCAGGGCGAATGCCGCGTACATCGCCACCAGCGCCACCAGGAGACCGAGCGCACCGGACGTGCGCGTCAGCCATTCGGCGCCCGTGATCCCGGCGAGGCCGGTCGCCGCCCAGCGGGGAGCGGAGACCACGAGGACCAGCCACAGCGCCCGCTTGGGCCGGGTCACGGCGATCATCAGCGCCCCGAAGCAGAGCAGCGCCAGGTTGAACACGCCGAGCACCTCAAGGCCGTCGGGGGCCTCGGTGAGCATGACCAGCGCGTACGGGAGCCAGCTGCCGGCGAACACCGCCATGAGGGTCGCCGCGATCACGTCCCGTGCGCCGAAGGCCAGACAGCTCACCAGGAGCTGGAGGACGAAGGCCGGCAGCACGGTGAACGCGACGGCACCGCGGGCCGTCTCGTCGAAGACGCCGAGTTGGAGGCAGCCCGTCATCACGGACGCGATGGCGATCGTGAAGAAGCCGAGGGGCATGGGCGAGGCGATGGGCCGCAGGGTGATCCGGGTCATGGACCGCAGGTCGGGCTCGAAGCGGCGGCCGCCGGCCACGGGGGCGGGTGCGAGGCCGCGGTCGGGACCGGGATCGAGGTCGGGCTCGGTGTTCATTCGGGTTCCTCCGGGGTTCAGTGGGTGAAGCACGGGTCGACGAAGGAAGGCGGCGTGACGGGTCCCGCGCCCCGCCCCGCACGCCACCGGCGGTGCTCCGCGGACTCGGCGGCGGCCTCCGCCACCAGCGCGGCCTGCCGCGCGCCGCCCGCCTGGTAACCGCCGAAGCGGGTCACCGGCGACCACTCCGGTGTGATCGGGGGCAGCGCCTCGTCGAGGCCCTCGTACTCGGCGGAGGCGTACACGATCCGGCCGTCGACGACCGTCAGGACGGCCTCGATGTCGGGGATCACGTGGTCGGGCACGGTGAAGTAGTCGTCCGAGAGGACCGCGAGGTCCCCGAAGTACCCCTCCCGCAGCATGCCCTTGACGTCCTCCTCGCCGGTGAGCCGTGCCCCGCCGCGGGTGTAGAGGCCGAGCGCGGTGTCCCTGCCGAGCAGGTTCGCGGGGCCACGGAGCGGTGTGCCGCCGACGGTCCGGCCGGTGATCAGCCAGTGGAGCGCCACCCACGGGTTGTAGGAGGACACGCGCGTGGCGTCCGTGCCCGCCGCGACGGTGAGACCGCGGTCGAGCATGGCCCGGACCGGCGGGGTGTGGGCGGCGGCCTCGGAGCCGTACCGGTCGCGGAAGGCGAGGCCCTGGAAGGACATGCGGTTCTGGACGGACACCGCGCCGCCGAGGGCCGCGATCCGGTCCAGGCTGCCGGCCGAGACGGTCTCGGCGTGGTCGAACAGCCAGCGTCCGTCGCCGGGGAAGAGCCCTTCGGCCGCGAGCTTCTCGAACACGGTCAGGTCGCGGCGGATGGTCTCGTCGTAGGTGGCGTGCAGCCGGAAGCCCCAGCCGTTCTCGACCAGCGTGCGGACGGCCTGCTCGAACTCCTTCTCGTAGCCCGCCGCGAGTTCGGGCCGTGGCTCCGAGAAGTTCTCGAAGTCGGCGGCCGCCCAGGTCAGGTTCTCGCCGGCGCCGTTGAGCCGGAGCCACGCGTCGCCGTCGCCGGGCCTGACCGTCTCGGTCCAGCGCTTCAGGTCGGCGAGTTCCTGCCCGGCCGTCTGCGGGAAGAGGTGGTAGGCGATCCGCAGCGAGAGCTCTCCGTCCGCCGCCAGGTCGGCGACGGTGGCGTAGTCGTCGGGGAAGTTCTGGAAGCCGCCGGCGGCGTCGACCGCCGAGGTCAGCCCGAAGCGGTTCAGCTCGCGCAGGAAGTGCCGGGTCGAGGTGCGCTTGTCGGCGGCGTCCAGAGTGGGCGCCTTGGCCAGGGTCGAGTACAGGACGAGCGCGCTGGGCGCCGCGAGCAGGACGCCGTTCGGCTCGCCGTTCCGGCCGCGGACGATCTGCCCGCCGCGCGGGTCGGGGGTGTCGCGGGTGAACCCGGCGGCGTGGACGGCGGCCCGGTTCATCAGCGCCGACTGGTAGAGGTGCAGGACGAAGACCGGCGTGTCGGGCGCGGCCGCGTTCAGCTCGGCGACGGTGGGCATGCGGCGCTCGGCGAACTGTTCGGCGGTCCAGCCGCCGACGACCCGGATCCACTGGCCCTTCGGAGTGCGGCCGGCCTGCTCGCGGAGCATGGCCAGGGCCTGCCGGAGACTGCGCACACCGTCCCAGCGCAGCTCCAGCACGTAGTTCAGGCCGCCCCGGATGACGTGCAGGTGCGAGTCGTTGAGGCCCGG
Source organism: Streptomyces sp. NPDC058052 (assembly GCF_042885515.1). Taxonomy (NCBI): domain Bacteria; kingdom Bacillati; phylum Actinomycetota; class Actinomycetes; order Kitasatosporales; family Streptomycetaceae; genus Streptomyces; species Streptomyces sp. NPDC058052. Next base: position 190,239 of record NZ_JBHVRX010000013.1, read on the forward strand.
GACCACGCGGCGGCCGAGGGCGTCGACGACCCTGGTTCCCGGGCCGACGAGGGCCGCGAGTTCGTGGTCGTCGCCGAGGGCCGCCACCCGGCCGCCGCGGATCGCGACGGCACGGGCGTGCGGACGGTGGGGGTCGCCGGTGAACACCTTGGCGTTGCGCACCAGGAGGTCGGCGTGCGCGGGTTCCCGCCGCGGGGCGGGCACGAGGCCCGCCACGGGCATGCTGGTCGAGGGCCCGGTCATGCGAGGGCCTTGCGGAGGGTGCCGGTGGCGACGCCGATGGCGAGTTCGGCGCCCTGGGTCTCGCGGAGGGCGTTCAGCATGACGAAGTCGTGGATGACGCCCTGGACGCGCAGGGCGGTGACCGGGACGCCGGCGGCGCGCAGCTTCGCCGCGTACGCCTCGCCCTCGTCCCGCAGCACGTCGGCCTCGGCGGTGATCACCAGGGCGGGCGGGAGGTCCGCCAGCTGGTCGAGGGTGGCGCGCAGCGGGGAGGCGGTGATCTGTGCGCGCTCGGCCTCGTCGGTCGTGTACTGGTTCCAGAACCATTCCATGGCCTCGCGGCGCAGGAAGTAGCCGGTCGCGAACTGCTCGTACGACGCGTTGCCGAAGCTCGCGTCGGTCACCGGGTAGAAGAGGACCTGCTGGACGAAGGTCACGTCGCCGCGCTGCTTGGCCATCAGGGTGAGCGCGGCGGCCATGTTGCCGCCGACGGAGTCGCCGGCGACGGCGATCCGGCCGCCGTCGAGGTCCTTGTGCAGGCCCTCGCGGGCGATCCACTGGGCGACCGCGTAGTTCTGCTCGACGGCCACGGGGTAGCGGGCTTCGGGCGACAGGTCGTACTCGGGGAAGACCACCGCCGCCCCCGTGCCGACGGCGAGTTCGCGGACGAGCCGGTCGTGGGTGCGGGCGTTGCCGAAGACCCACCCGGCGCCGTGCACGTAGAGGACGACGGGGAGGACGCCGGTGCTGTCGTGCGGGCGGACGATCCGGGCGCGGACGTCGCCGGTCGGACCACCGTGCACGGTCACCCACTCCTCGTCGACGGCGGGCAGCGGCACGCCCTCACCGCTCTGCACGTCGTCCACACCCTTGCGGCCTGCGGAGACGGGCATCTGGTAGAGGTACGGCGGCTGCGCGGTGGCCTCGGCGAACGCCTGCGCGGCGGGTTCGAGTACGGGTCGGTCGGTCATGCGGTGCTCCTTGGGGTGGGGTGGGGTGGGGTGGGGTGGGATGGGCGCGGCGCCCCGCCGCGTTCCGGGGGATGTCGGCGGGGCGTCAGTCGAAGCGCAGGTCGGCGAGCCGGCTCTCGAGGGCGGTGATGTCGTCCGCGGGCTCGGTCCGGGGCGGGCGGGCCCGCATCAGCGCGGCGAGCTCGGCGGCCGCCCGGTGGATGCGACCGGGCAGGCCGTCGGTGTACTCGTCCCCGCCCGAGCCCCAGTCCTCGGAGGCCGCGAACACCGCGGTGGGGACGACGACGGCGCGGAGGTACGCGAAGAGCGGACGCACGGCGTGCTCCAGGACCAGGGAGTGGCGGGCGGTGCCGCCGGTCGCCGCCGTGAGGACCGGCTTCCCGGTGAGGGCGTCCGGATCGATCACATCGAAGAAGGACTTGAAGAGGCCGCTGTAGGAGGCTGCGAACACGGGAGTGACGACGATCAGGCCGTCCGCCGCTGTCATCGCGTCGATCGCGGCTCTCAGTCGCGGCGGTGGAAATCCGGTCACGAGGTGGTGGGCGATGTCGCCGGCCAGTTCGCGCAGCTCCACGATCTCGGTGGACGCCTGATGGCCCCGGGCGGCGAGTTCGCCGCGGGCGGACTCGGTCAGCCGGTCCGCCAGGAGACGGGTGGAGGAGGGGGTGCTCAGCCCCGCGGAGACGACGGTCAGCTTCATGCGGCCGGCACCTCCCGGGCGGCTCGGAGGGAAGCGTGCGTGGGCGCCTGCGGCACGTCGGCCGGACGCCCCTCGGCGAACTCCTTCCGCAGCACGGGCACGACCTCCTCGCCGAGGATGTCGAGCTGTTCCAGGACGGTCTTCAGGGGCAGGCCCGCGTGGTCCATCAGGAAGAGCTGGCGCTGGTAGTCGCCGACGGTCTCCCGGAAGGAGAGGGTCCGCTCGATGACCTGCTGGGGGGAGCCCACCGTGAGCGGGGTCTGCTCGGTGAAGTCCTCCAGGGAGGGGCCGTGGCCGTAGACGGGCGCGTTGTCGAAGTAGGGGCGGAACTCCCGTACGGCGTCCTGGGAGTTCTTCCGCATGAAGACCTGTCCGCCGAGGCCGACGACGGCGTCCTCCGGACGGCCGTGACCGTGGTGGGCGAACCGGCGGCGGTACAGCTGCACCATGCGCCTGGTGTGGTCGGCCGGCCAGAAGATGTTGTTGTGGAAGAAGCCGTCGCCGTAGAAGGCCGCTTGCTCCGCGATCTCGGGGGACCTGATGGATCCGTGCCAGACGAAGGGCGGGACGCCGTCCAGGGGCCGCGGTGTCGAGGTGAATGCCTGGAGCGGCGTGCGGAACGTGCCTTCCCAGTCCACGACGTCCTCGCGCCACAGGCGGCGCAGCAGGGCGTAGTTCTCCTTGGCGAGGTTGATGCCCTGGCGGATGTCCTGGCCGAACCACGGGTAGACCGGACCGGTGTTGCCGCGCCCCAGCATGAGGTCGACCCGGCCGTCGGCCAGGTGCTGGAGGGTCGCGTAGTCCTCGGCGATCTTCACCGGGTCGTTGGTGGTGATCAGCGTGGTGGCGGTGGACAGGATCAGTTTCTCGGTACGGGCGGCGATGTAGCCGAGCAACGTGGTCGGCGACGACGGGACGAACGGCGGGTTGTGGTGCTCGCCGGTCGCGAAGACGTCCAGGCCGACCTCCTCCGCCTTGACCGCGATGGCGACCATCGCCTTGATGCGCTCGCGCTCGGTCGGAGTGCGGCCGTCGGTGGGGTCGGGGGTCACGTCCCCGACGGTGAAGATGCCGAACTGCATGGGGTGTTCGCTCTCTGAGCTGGTCCGGTTCCCGCTGCGGGGATCCGGAGGGCCGGGGGGACGCCCGGAATGCGGCGGCGCCCCCCCCGGTCAAACGTGCGGCCGCACAAAGCCCCGGAAGCGAGGGGGGCGGGGGGGGCATATAA
>NZ_JBHVRX010000013.1:193369-198176 GCF_042885515.1 Streptomyces sp. NPDC058052
CAGCTCGAGCGGTGGCGCCTCGTCCTCGGCGCCCCCGCCGACGCCCCCCCCCCCCCCCCCCGCCCCCCCGCCCCCCCCCCCCCCCCCCCCCCCCACCGGCGCTACCCACCCCCCCCCCCGCCGGCCCCGCGCCGGGGGCGGGGCCCCCGCGCCTGGCCGGGCGCCCCCCCGGCGGGTCAACGGTGCGGCGTCACTTCGCCAGGAAGGCGAGGAGGGCGGTGTTGACCTCCTCGGCGTGCGTCCACAGCAGGCCGTGCGGGGCACCCTCGATCTCGACGTAGTCGGCCGACGGAAGCGCCTTGTGGAACGGGCGCGCGGTGCCTTCGGCCGGGAGGATGCGGTCGGCGGTGCCGTGCAGGATCAGGGCCGGCACGTCGACGGCGGGGATGTCGGCGCGGAAGTCGGTGTACCAGGTCGCCGGTGCGGCGGACGCGGCGAAGGAGCCGCCGCGGGCCGCGGTGTCCCAGCTGTTGCGCAGGGCCTCCTCGCTGATGCGGCTGCCCAGGTTCTCGTCGAGGTTGTAGAAGTCGTTGAAGAAGGCCGTGTAGTAGGCGTAGCGGTCGGCCTTGACGGCGGCGACGACCCCGTCGAAGAACTCCTTGGGGGCGACGCCGTCCGGGTTGTCGTCGCTCTTGAGCAGGCAGGGCTCCAGGGAGGCCAGGAAAGCGACCTTGGCGACGCGGCCGGAGCCGTAGGTGGAGACGTAGCGGGCGACCTCGCCCGTACCCATCGAGAAGCCGACGAGGGTGGCGTCGTTCAGGTCGAGCGTCTCCAGCACGGTGTTCAGATCGGCCGCGAAGGTGTCGTAGTCGTAGCCGGTGGCCGGCTGGGAGGACTGCCCGAAGCCGCGGCGGTCGTACGTGATCACTCGGTAGCCGGCGTCGAGCAGCGCGGCGGTCTGGCGCTCCCAGGAGCGGCCGTCGAGCGGGAAGCCGTGGATGAGGACGACCGGCCGGCCGGCGCCCTGGTCCTCGTAGAAGAGCTCGATCGGGCTGGTGTTCTCCTGGCCCACGGTGATGTACGGCATGAACGTCTCCTCGGTGCGATATGGCTGGTCCGCGCCGTGTGCGGTGCGGACGGCCGTCACGCTACGGCCGGGGGAGAGCCGCCTCTTGCCGCGTCACGCACTGGGTCTTGCCCCTGAGCGCAGTGTTCGCGTCGCGCCGATTCCTGCCTGTGGTTCTGCCTGGAGACGGAAACGGCCCGTTGCTTGACTCTCGGGTACGAGCGGGCACCACGCTGCGGTCTTCCGGGCAGGCGCAGCGTCCTGTTCCCGCCTCTGGCAGACCCGGAACCACTCCCCTTGAACGGAAAAGAATTGAGCCTGGTGTTGACGACCGCCGACGTGCCGGACCGGGACAGGACCGCCTTCTGGAACGAAGCGGTCAGCAGGACGCTGGTACCGATGGAGGTCTCGCCCCGGGGCGACGGGCCGTTCGACGGCCGGATCGTCACCGACCGCCTCGCGTACCTCCAGGTCTCCACCGTGGAGGCCGACGCGCAACGGGTCAGCCGCACACGGGCGTTGATCTCCCGATCGTCCCAGGCACCGGTGGCGGTCGGTGTCCAGAGGTCCGGCACGGCCACCCTCGTCCAGGACGGCCGGCGGGCGGAGGTGGGTGAGGGAGACCTGGTGGTGTACGACACGACCAGGCCGTACTCCATCGACTACCCACAGAGATTCACCACCCATGTCTTCCAGCTTCCCCGCCGCACCCTGAGTGCGTCGGACACCGCCCTCCGGAGCGTCACGGGCAACGCCATCCGCACCGGAGACGGCTTCGGCGCGATACTCCTCCCGTTCCTGACCACCTTGGCCTCCTCGGCCGACGGTCACCCGCCGGCCGTCGCCAACCGGCTGGCCGGGATGGTCGTCGAACTGTTCGACACCCTGATCACGGAGGAGACCCGCTCCCGCGGCAGGGAGGCGGACACACCGAACCACCTGGTGCAGCGCGTCCGTGACCACATCGACCGGAACCTGGGCGACCCGGACCTGTCCCCGGAGCGCATCGCCCGGGCACACGGAATCTCCGCCCGTTACCTGCACCGGATGTTCGAGGGCGAGGGGACCACGATCGGCCGGCTCATCCGACAGCGACGCCTGGAGGAATGCGGTCGCGAGCTGGCCCGCCGCAGCAGGACGGCCCCCACCGTGTCCGCTGTCGCTCAGCGATGGGGCTTCGTCAGCCCGGCCCACTTCAGCCGGGCCTTCCGCGCCGCCTACGGCGTCTCTCCCCGTGAATGGCGCGACCGGTGCGCCGGCCGGCCGGAGGCCGGCCTCCCGCTGTCCACCGGGTGAGGCCGCCGTTCGGGCAGGACCAGGCGCTGGCTCCGGGACCGGTACCCGCCCGGCGTGCGGCAGCACCGGCCCCGGCCTCGGCACCGGCGCCGAGTCCGGCCGTCGTCATTCCGCGGGGAACGCCTCCAGCAGTTTCCGCGCGGTCTTCAGGTGCCTGTCGTCCGCCGCATCACCGAGGGCGAGGACCTGGCGCAGACAGTAGCGAGCCTCCTCGGTCTCTCCCAGCTCCCTCAGGGCCTCGCCCAGATGCAGCAGCTGTTCGGCCTCCTTGTGGAAGATGCCGATGCTGCTCGACTGGATCTGGGCATCGCGAAACCGGTCGGCGGCCTCCCGCCATCGCCCCAGCGCGGCGTAGTCCTGACCGAGTGCCTGGATCGCGTGGGTACGGAAGATGTCGGCGACGTGCCCGGTCACCGGGCAGCCGGGCGCATCGAGGAACGCGATGATGCGCTCGTGCTCGGCCAGGGCGTCCTCGGCACGTCCGAGCAGACGCAGGGCGTTCCCGTAGAGGCGCACGGCCTGGGGCCAGACCTCGTGATGACCAGAGTCCTCCGACAGGTCGATCGCGGCGAGGGACCTTTCCGCGACGGCCCGGACGTCACCGAGTTGCCAGTACCCGTTGGCGGCGTGCACCAGCGCCGAGACCTGCTGGTGGACGTCCCGCGCCCGACGGGCCTGCTCCAGCCCCTCGCCGGCGCGCTCGACGGCCTCCTTGTGGCGCTGCTCGCAGAGGCTCAGAGCCCAGGAGTGACAGTTGAGGTGGAACGCCCGCATGTACGGGTCGTCCAGCGCGGCGGCGGACTCGGCGGCCACGCCGAAGACCTCGGGCCAGTGTCCCCAGTGGACCCACAGGTCGCAGAACCATTCCATGGCGTGGACCGTCGTCACGACCCGGGTGTGCTCACCCCGGCGGGCGGCATCACGAAGAGCGGCGAGCCAGGAGGGGGCCTCGCTCTGGAGCCAGGCACGGGCCTGCTCGGTGCTCTCCAACGGCACCAGGCCCTGCCAGGAGGAAGGCGGCTGCCCGTACTCGGGCTGGTACCAGCGGCCGGCGACGGTGGCCGTCTCCAGGAGCCAGGCGCGCAGCCGGTCACCGGCCGCCTCCCGCTCGCCGGGCTCCTCCTCCCGCGAGAGCCTGGCCCGCGCGAACAGCCTCAGCAGGTCGTGCAGCTGGTAGCGGCCGGTGAAGGCGGCCTGCAGCAGGCCGGCCTCGACGAGCTCCTCCATCACGTCCTCGGCGTCGAAGACGTCCGTGCCGGTCAGAGCGGCGCCGTAGGCGGCGGTCATGTCCGGCCCCGGCACCAGGCTCAGCAGCCTCAGCATGCGCGCGGCCTGGCCGGTCAGCTGACGGTAGGACAGCTCGAACGCCGCCTCCACCCGCACGTCACCGGCGGCGAGCACGCCCAGCCGGCGTTCCTCGTCGGCCAGGCGCCGCACCAGGTGGTCGACGGTCCATCCGGAACGGACCGTCAGCCAGTTCGCCGCCACCCGCAGGGCCAGCGGCAGCCGACCGCACAGGCCCGCCACCCGCGCCACGGCCGCGGCCTCCGCGTCCGCCCGTTCCTCGCCCAGGATCCGGCGCAGCAGGTCGACCGCCTCGCCCTGCGTCATCTCCGACAGCGCCAGGCGGTCGACGTCCTCCAGGCCGCTCAAGGGACGCCGGCTGGTGATGAGCACCAGGCTCCGCCCGCCGGCGGGCAGCAGCGCGCGAACCTGGCCCTCGTCGCGAGCGTTGTCCAGCACCACCATGCATCGGCGGTCGCCCAGCAGCGCCCGCAGCAGACCCGCGCGGCCCTGCCGATCCTCCTGCCCCAGACGGCGGTCGGACACGCCGAGGGCCTTCAACAGCTTCAGAAGCGCCTCGTCCGTGTCCACGGGGCCGTCCACCCCGTGCAGGTCCACCACGAAACACCCGTCGGGGAACCTGTCCGCCAGGTCCGCCGCGGCCTTCAGCGCCAGCGTCGTCTTCCCGCACCCCGGAGGGCCCGAGACGACCCACACCGACACCTCACGGCCGAGCGGGGCACGCTCCGCGGCCCTCCGCAGGACGGCCAATTCCCGCTCGCGTCCTGTGAAGTCCCCCACCGATCTCGGCGGCACGACCGCTCCCGCGACCGCGACCGCGCGCGTCGGCCGCGCCGCCCGCGCCGTGGCCAGCAGCACCTCGCGCTCGTCGTCCGCGAGCCCGAGCCCCTCCGCCAGCGCGACCACCGTACGACGCTGCGGAACCCGGCTGCGCCCGCGCTCCATGTCGCCGATGGCCCGGACACTCACTCCCGACGCCTCGGCCAACTCCTCCATCGTCAGACGGCTCCGCCCCCGCAGACCACGCAGAACGGCACCGAACGACCTGCCCCCGTACACAACTCCTCTTTCCTCCCGCTCCGAGGAAAGAATAGGGCGCACCTCGACCTCGGCCCTCCTGTCGTGCCGGCACGACAGGAGGGCCGAGGTCGAGGTGCCGGGTCGTGCCGGCACGCCCCATGGCCCTGGGGGCGCGGGAGA